>CAYMVB010000165.1:0-31323 GCA_964393665.1 uncultured Desulfobacteraceae bacterium
GCACCACATTCTTCACAAGTTTATGTATCAAATCCATGGTTATTCTCTCTTTCTAAATTTAAAACTCTTACTATCTGTGTGTCCTGTCACCAATCATTAGCATGTTTTGGAAATCGAAACACAACACACCGTCCCTATCCTACAAAGGTAACAAGGTTTTGTACCTTTTCACGGTCAGTATTTATACGGGCAATGGGATGATCCCAGTCTGGATACCCTATAGCCAAGCCGATTATAATGCGTTTTGATTCAGGGATTAATGCAATTTTTCTAAGATTTTCCGGATAATCCACAATAGCCCGCATAATGCAGGTGCCGAGGCCAAGCTCTAGCGCGGTAAGGGCAATATTCTCTGTAACAAGGCCTACATCTAAAATTGGCCAGTCGCTTTGAAGCATCCTGTCTACAACTATTACAATAATAGCGGGCGCATAGTAAAACTGGACCATTCTTTCGCTCCATTTTTCCTTCTTGTTTGCCTTGTTTATGTCCATTGTCCCGAATATCTGTTTGGCAAGAGCTACCTGTCTTTCCTTATAAACCCCCTCAAGCACTGGGGCAATATCTCTTGTTTGACCTACCGGAATATCAGGGTTTGGTAATTCTCCATGACGATACTCGTTTAAATATGCTGCCTTTAGGCCGTTTAGGGTATTGCCCTTTATTACAAAAAATTCCCATGGCTGAAGATTAACCGCAGAGGGTGCATGTGTAGCTATCTCTAAAAGTTCAATTATGAGCTTTTCGGGAACCTCCTCAGACTTAAACGCCCTTATAGACCTTCTTGCTAAAATACCTTCGATAAGTTCCACGTAACACCTCCTATCAATTATTTTATGGCCTATTGACCTTAAAAAATTGGTTGCGCCGTGTCAATGGTAAATTGAAAATTTACGGTTAATTCATGCTGCTATCCGGCTTACCTGCCGAGACCACGAAAAGATCTTTACATTTTCATAAACAAATCTTTACGTAATATGATATATATTCCATATGAATAAACAAAAACGTATACTTTTCGCCTTGGGAGTTCTCCTTTTAGACTCGGTTATCTTTTTTCTTCCCTTAACCGCCTTTTTCCTTGCCTATGTTTTACTATATAATCCGCCATGGGTAAAAAATTTTATCGACTCCCTGGATTGAATAAATAAGGCATTTATTGGAACGAAATGAGCCTGCTAGAAGCACTAATCTTAAGCCCAAGTTTGGATTATACGTGCCTTAAAAAATAGTGCGGTAATCAGTGTCAAAACAACTAACAACAATGTTTATTAAGGAATTTGGTGAAAGGGCCCTAAAATTAGGCTTTATAGCTGTAGGGTTTTCAAGACCAAATACCCCATTGCATTTTGAGAAATTTAAAAAATGGATCAATCGATTCGAAATGGGGGATTTAGGTTATTTAAAACGAAACCTGGATATTAGAAAAGAACCCGAGAGACTTCTCAAGGGCCTAAAAGTAGTTATTTCTCTTGCGTATCCTTATCCGGCAAATAAGCCAACAACTGCCGACGGATACAGTGCGGCAAGATACACTACACCCACGGAAAAGGATTACCATGCAAGAATGAAGGCCCTGGGAAAACAATTATGCGGGCTTATAAAGAGCCGTTTTCCAGAAAGCCGTTCCAGGGTATGCGTAGACTCAGCGCCTATTCTCGAGAGATCATTCGCGGCTGCAAGTGGTATTGGTTTTATCGGAAAGAACAATATGCTTATCGTTCCTGGATATGGCTCCTACTGCTTTTTGGTCGAAATCTTCACTAATGCTGAATTTTCTATCCCTTCTCAGCGAGCAATAGAAAACAGATGTTACTCCTGTACCAAATGTATTGATAGCTGCCCCTCAGGGGCCTTGAAATCCGCCTTTTGCCTTGATCCATCAAAATGCATCTCTTATTTGACTGTTGAATATAAGGGAAACATTACCAAACAGACAGCAAAAAAAATGGGAAATGTTTTTTTTGGGTGCGATACATGTCAAGAGGTTTGTCCTTTCAATAAAAATGGCCTCCCTGTTGTTTGCCTTCCAGCTGCAGGCGATATTCTTTCAATGGATGAGGTTACTTTTGAAAGCAGTATGGGAGAGAGCGCGTTTAAAAGGGCAGGCTTAAAAAAATTGCAGCATAACTTAAGCTTGATCAAGCAAATAAAGGAATAACGTATCGTTTTTATGCACTATTGAATCACCCTAAATTTAAAAAATTAACCAGTGGCTATTTTTTATTGATTATGTAATAATTTAATAACAATTATTTCGTGTTTTTTAATAGTAATGTAATTTCAGGTTATCATAGTCCCGCAATGAGCTTTAATTTAAAAACGGAGTTTTCACGATGAATAATCCATTGAGATACAATATTGCTGATGCCAGATTGACTTACAATGGTCATTACGAGCCAATGGTAATGAATGAGAGCAAGGTCTCCTCCTTTAACCTTAGACATCAAGAGGTGCTGAATTTTTATGGCCTTGAACTCGCAGAGGGCGCTGTTTATATAATAGATGACACAGTTAACGGCCGTTCTAACCTTGGCGTGTTCAGGAGCAAACAGCTTCGTCAAGCCATCATCTTGGCTGCCGCACTGCCGGCCGTTGCAGTTGCTATTGATGGCCTTGGTTCGCTGAATAAGGTCCCAAAAAAGCTTCAAACAAAGGCCGTTATCAATGAACTAAAAAGGAACAATGATCGTGTTGCATCGCAGGTAATGAGCGAGGTGCTTCAAATAACTACAGAGACCTTTGATGTGGGAGAGGAGGTTATTATAGAAAGCGCCATAACAGAGGGCGTAAGGGCTAAGCCCGGGCTTGAAGCCGGAGGAAATCCAACGATACCGGTTGGAGCACTTTTTGGAAAAGAAGAGCATTGCAGCCGATATGGTCATGGCCTTAGCGAGGAAATCTACAGACTTTCCATGGGTTCAGATGTTATAGATGGAACTGGGAAATCAATAAAGGGCCTTCATAGCTCACTTACCTCACTGTTTGTTACAGAGTCAGGCTTTAAAAGACACTTGCCCGATATTTATGTAGAACGTTGGATGACAGGGTCACCCTTTCCAGAATTTAATCCAAGGGATACAACATTGGAGGAAGAAGCCAAGACTATAGCTGAGGCATGCGGGATAAAAGATTTATCTCAAATGACAGCATTTTTTATCGACAGAGCACGGCACAGGCCCGCCATGGATAAACTTAATAAAATAGGCATAGCTACACCCTTTGACAAGGATGGCGATCTTTTTCCTGCTTTGATCATGGGGCTAGAAGGGCTAAAATTCCCAGACGGTCGCCCCTTAGTGAGCATGGTAGGAGAAATAGGGGGAAGCGCTGAATGGACTGTGGGATCACTTCCGTTAGTTTGGCGTGGGGGTCAGAGCCTTGGCATGCTGACAAGTCAGAGTTCGCTTACCAAAAAGAATCTCTCAGACGAAGAGTTATGGAATGAACGCTTTCACTACACTGAAGATGAATTAATTTTATTACAGGACGCCCGTTTTGAACAAAAGCCATTTTTTACCGTAGACGATATTATGGAAAACCCCTTTGCCGGCGGAGTCAGTGCGTTTTGTGCCATATCTGATAATTACTTTCTTCCGCAGCTAAAGGGAGTAACGATAGATCGTGAAAGTGGGATTATCAATACAGATACACTTATGATAAACTCCCTTGGGAACATAGAACATTGGCGTCTGTCGTTTAAACCCATTGATAACATTGATTCAACTGCAAAAAAAATGACGTCACCAAAGTCATTATTAATTAATGATAAAAAACTTTCTTTGGAGAAGAAAATCCGTGACATGGCCTCTGATGAAGTTCAACGTTTAAGGCTCAGGCTCTTTTTCATAAGTGAATATTATCCAGCTATAATCCATACGTCTGGAAAGATGGCCGTTCTTGAAAAAACGATAGAATCCCTGATTGGCAGAGATGCCTTAAATGAGCAAGATCGAGAAATAGTTAGGGCCATAGTTAAGGCCATCCCAGAATGGTTTATCAGCGCATCCTGATTCCATATATACCGTCATAATAACCTATCCTAAGGCTATATGGTAATTTTCAGGAGTCAGGGATCAGAAATCAGCAGTCAGGGGCCAAGGGCCAGAGACAAATAATGATACATGGGGCTCAGGGTAAGCCTCTTTTCTGTGCCGCAAAAGCTATGTATCATTTTCTCTGTACCTTTGGGTTTGTGCGCTGAGGGATAGGCATTATAATTCAGATGTCGTAGTGAATATTACATCCCCGTCTCTATTATAAACTACTATAGCTAATGTTAATGTTTTATCTGTTGTTTTGCCTATTTTATAGTCGCCCTCGATTATAGTAAATCTGCGGATAAAAAAGCGTACTCCCTTCTTGTAATTTTCCGGCATTCCATCTTTCAGCGAACAGCTAGGATATACCCATCTTTCTACCTTGTCTGATTCCTTTAAGCTGACAATTACAAAAACATATCCGCCCACAGGCTCATCATTATTTAAAGTATTTAAAAGCTTAAACCTTAGGCTGATCACGGAGTTCTTCCTCTTTACCTCTAGATCCTCTACATCAACGAGTTTAGGTTTTGTAACATCTGTATTGCTTGGTTCATCTTCGATCGGGTCTTCAGCAACATCATCTGAAAATGAAACAGTATTGATTTGATCTTCAATATAGTTATTTAGAAACGCAATGTCTTCTTTGCATTTCTCGATATTCTGATTTGCCATTTCAAGTTCCGCATTGAGGCTCGCTATTTTACCTTTATACCGTTCCCCCCTTCTGTAGTTGTCAAGGTATTCATTGGTGATAAATAGTGTAGCTATAATATAGAGGGTCAAAAAAATTGCAGCGAATAACAAAAGTGTGGCCGATACCTTAAATGTAAAAACCTTTCCAACGTTTTTAAAAACCATAACTGTTAAACGTCTTTGGCTTTCAAAGCTTCTTCTTGTAGGTCTTTTACCGCCTTTATCCTTTTTTTTAGGTTTATCTCCCATATTCTTAACTTTTTATTCTACAGGGCAGGTATTATAATCATTATGTATGCCTAACCGGAAAAATGCGGGCAATGTTTTCGTATTGAAGCATGAGCAGCAAAGAAAGAGTGTGTCAATCTTAAGAATAAACTATTCGAAGACAATTCATGAAGTTCTTACACATAAAAATAGCTTAATTATTCCTTACTTCGCATATTCCGTTGCCCTTGTCTCCCTGATCACCGTCACCTTAATTTGGCCAGGATACGTCAGATCCGTTTCAATCTTCTTTGCAATTTCTCTACAAATGAGGGCTGCCTCGAAATCATCAAGTTTGTCGCTGCTTACTATTATTCTTAGCTCTCTTCCAGCTTGAATAGCGTAACATTTAGTAACGCCCTTAAAAGAGGATGCAACCTTTTCCATATCCTCCAGCCTTTTAACATAGGACTCAAACATCTCTCTCCTGGCGCCTGGCCGGGCGCCTGAAAGGGTGTCCGCAGCTTGAAGTAAAATATCATAAACAGAGCTGACCGGTATATCCTCATGGTGAGCCGCTATGGGATGAACAACGGATTCCGGTTCGCCATATTTTTTGGCCAAATCAGCGCCTATAATAGCATGTGGGCCCTCGACTTCATGGTCAACTGCCTTGCCAATGTCGTGCAAAAGCCCTATTCTCTTTGCCAGTTTTGTATCCAGTTTCAGCTCAGACGCCATAATCCCGCAAATAAACGCTACCTCGATGGAATGTTGCAAGACATTCTGTGCATAGCTGGATCTGTATT
The DNA here is from genome assembly GCA_964393665.1 of uncultured Desulfobacteraceae bacterium. GTDB lineage: Bacteria > Desulfobacterota > DSM-4660 > Desulfatiglandales > B25-G16 > M55B121. The sequence continues at coordinate 5,753 of CAYMVB010000165.1, forward strand.
TCAATCGCCCTATAAGCTGTATAAGCTCTGGATGTATTCCATAAACCCCCACGTCAAAAGTTGCCTGTTCACCCGCCTCTTTTATGCTAGCCTCAATCTCCTTGATTGTCCTTTCCACAATCTCTTCAATCCTTGCAGGATGAATTCTTCCATCTTCAATCAGTTTCTCTAATGCTAACCTCGCTACCTCCCGCCTAACCGGGTTAAACCCAGATAAAACTACTGCTTCCGGGGTATCATCAATTATAAAATCTATGCCTGTGGCAGCCTCGAGCGCCCTGATGTTCCGCCCTTCCCTGCCAATAATTCTCCCCTTCATCCCATCATTGGGCAGAGTAACTACTGAGACACATTCCTCAGCAATTCGGTCACTGGCATATCTTTTTATAGATAAACTCAAAATTTCCTGTGCTTTTCTGTTAGATATTTCCCTGGTCTCTGCCTCTATTTTCTTAATAACCCTGGAGGCCTCGTGTCTTGCCTCTGATTCCATTGAGGAAACTAACATTTCTTTTGCCTCCGCGGCCGAAATGCCACCGACCGCCTCTAATTTATGCCTCTCCTCTTCTATGAGTTCCTCGAGCTCCCGTTTTTTTCTTTTCAGCTCAATTTCTCTATTTGTTGATAATGTTTCTTGTTTTGCAAGCTTCGATTCCCTGTTACCGAGCTGCTCAATCTTCTTGCTCAATGATTCTTCTTTTTGAAATAACTTTCTTTCCCTGTCTTGAAGCTCTTTGCTTCGTGATTTTGTCTCTTCCTCAAAGTTTACTTTCAGCTGATAAAGTCTGTCCTTAGCGCGTAACTCCGCCTCTTTCTTAATTGTCTCAGCCTGTCTGCCCGCCTCAAGAATAATTTTCTTAGAATACTCTTCCGCGGAGCTAACCTTACTTTCCAGCATTTTTCTCCGAATTATAATGCCAGCCCCTATGCCTAATAAAATTCCTGCTATCGCAACAATAATCAACTGAGCGATCAACATATCAATCACCGCCTTTTATTCTAAATGTATTTTTGAAGGAATAAGGAAGGAATAACAGAGGTTTGGGTATGCGTACGATATTTTTTGCCAAAGCTAAATAATTCTTTATGGCACGTCATTTTTGCAGAGACAGGTATATCTAACGGGCTGCTTTTTTAAAGCCCATATAAAATTTCACTTATTCTTGATCCTTTTTTGCACAACATTATAAGAATTACGTTGTTTTTCAGCCTGTCGCTCTCTTGTTTTAATTTCCCCCGCTGCAATGCCGTGTCAGCAGCGTTATTTGAACCTGATGTATACCAGGTGGGTACGCCATTACCCCATTAGGTCCGTTGAGAAACATGCCCTGCTTATGCATAAGCAGCCGCTCAACAGAAACACACAAAGGCAAGAGGGACAACCCTATTTCGTAAATGTTGGCTCAAAGCCGTCCACTAATCACGAACATAGCAGGGGAATCTTTTAGTTCAATACCGTACTTAACCTTTGCATCAGCCTCTGGGACCTTCTTTTAACCTCTTCTAATAACCCTTTTTTCTCTTCTAAGAGTTGAAAATAATCACCTGCTATATCAAGTGCTGTTAGAACTGCTATTTTATCGTCCGGCAATCCCGTTTTGATTTCGCTTATCTCTTTAATTTTGTTGTCAACATAAGCTGCTACTTTAATTATCCGGTCCCTGTTATCAGAACCTCTTATAACATATTCCTTGTCCTTTATTTTGATATTAACCTTTTCATCCATGGGACATTGTATTATAATTATATGTTAAATGAATTTATTTTTTGTAACAATCTATTAACTCGATCCTGTGCTAAATTTTTTTTCTTCTCTAAAGTTTTTATATCATTAATAATAGACTCTATTCTCTCTTCCTGAGCATTTACCTTCCTCTCCAAAGACATCTTATCTTCTTTAAGGGAGATTACCAGGGAGATAATAGCATCCACCTTTTTCTCTAATAAATCAAACTGATCTAAGTCATTTTGTCCCATACAATAGTTAGATTTGTCCGTTTAATTTATTATATTTTTTCTATAGGGAAAGTCAAGCGATAAGAATGTAAGAAATGTTACGATAAAAAGGGTTTGTAAAATAGAGCGAGGATCTATTTTATAACGTTAATGATTCGTAAAATAAGAAAAATAACCCCCACTACCATACAAAATATGGCACAGATCTGGGCTATAAAGAAAATGTAAAAAAGCTTTGTTTTTATGTCCGTTTCTTGTTTATTGTGCTTAATCCTCCTGCTTGGTTCAATTTTAATATTCATTATCTCCAGGAAATATAGCCATAAATTAAAGTCCGCAATGGAAAACGGTGATAAATATCATGCCTGTTACTGTTTTTTAGCCTGCAAAGAGGCCTTAATCTTTTTTAACCGTAAAAAGCTCTCTCTTTCTATCTCCTCCATTCTCATCTCTATGTGCTTTATCGTTGCCTGTAAACGAGGAACCACAATGTATTCTAGCGCATTAACCCTTCTTTTAGTCTTTTCTACTTCGCTTGCGATCCCCCTGACAGATTCCTCAACCTCTGCAAGTTTAACGATTGAAATAAGGGTCTCTTCGAAGTCTTTGGCCGTATCGTCGATTTTTCCATTTGTGCTAAGAAAACCGTAGCCTCTCTCGCTCATTTTTCGAACAACATTATCTGTTTTCATAATAGGGACGTATACGCCCATGATATTCTTTGTTTTAACATCAAAGTTTATGTCCCTAACTGCTATACGGCTTATTTGATCAAGTTCCTTGGTTCCGATCAAAACCTCGGACAAGGATAAATTATAATACGCGCCTTTTAGCTTTTTCTCAACGTCAGTCTTGGCATCCTTGTACTTTTTAATAACAATCATAAATTCGGAAACAAGGGCATCTCTTTTTTCCTTTAATAGCTTGTGGCCTTTCTCCGCTAGCTTCATTCTCTTTTTGAGCCTCAAAAGCTCCATTCTCGTTGGCTTAACATTTTGCAAGATATCTGCCATTAATTATTCTCCTGTCTTGTCCGGAGAGGATTTTTTATAATATTGGTCAATGTATTTAGCATCTATCCTTTTAAGTTCACCCTCTGGAATCTCGGACAAAAGCTCCCATCCCAAATTAAGAGTTTGTTCTATCGTCCTATTTTCATCTGGGCCTTGGGTGACAAATTGGCGCTCAAAGGCGTCCGCAAATTTTAAATTAAGCCTATCTCTCTCGCTTAACGCCTCCTCGCCTACTACCGCAACAAGGCTTCTCACGTCCCTTCCCTCAGCATAATCAGAATAACACTGGTCTGACACCCCTAAATGGTCCGCCCTTGTTTTGCCTTCTCCTATTCCTTCATTCATTAGGCGCGACAAGCTTGGAAGAACATCAACAGGCGGATAAACGCCCTTTCTGTGTAATTCACGGGAAAGAACAAACTGCCCTTCTGTAATATACCCTGTGAGGTCAGGCACCGGGTGTGTTATATCGTCATCAGGCATAGACAATATAGGCATCTGGGTTATTGAACCCTTTCTTCCAACTATTCTCCCTGCCCTTTCATATATTGTTGACAGGTCTGTATACATGTATCCTGGATATCCTCTTCTTCCAGGAACTTCCTCTCGGGCCGATGATATTTCTCTTAATGCCTCGCAGTAATTAGTCATATCGGTGAGTATTACCAAGACATGGGTATCATAATTAAATGCTAAAAACTCAGCTGTTGTAAGGGCCATTCTTGGCGTAATAATCCTCTCTATGGCCGGATCATCGGCGAGGTTTATAAAGGAGACTATTCTCTCTAATGCCCCGGAGGACTCAAAGCTGTTCATGAAAAAATTTGCCTCCTCATGCGTTATCCCCATTGCAGCGAATATTACCGAAAAAGGCTCATTTGAACCTAAAACCGTTGCCTGTCTTGCTATTTGTGCTGCCAGGTCATTATGAGGCAGCCCTGAGCCCGAAAATATAGGAAGCTTCTGCCCACGCACCAAGGTATTCATGCCATCAATAGTAGATATGCCTGTCTGGATAAACTCATCCGGATAGGCCCTGGCCGTCGGGTTAATAGCTGCTCCAATTATGGGCAAGCTCGCCTCTGGTATTATCTCAGGTCCTCCATCTATTGGCCTCCCCAGGCCATCAAATGATCGCCCTAATATCTCCTTTGACAAAGAAATACGCATAATGTCTCCGGAAAATCGAACCCTTGTTTCATCCGTATCTAAGCCTCTCGTGCCTTCAAAGACCTGAACAATGGCCAGATTCTCTTGTGACTCCAAAACCTGACCCATTCTTTCTTCCCCTCCAGGCGTTCTAATGTGAACAACCTCTCCGTATGCTACTCCCTCTACTCCTTCAACAATCATAAGGGGGCCCGCAACCTGAGTAACAGATCTGTATTCCCTTGATTTTAAGTCTTTATCTTTCATTATTGGTTCCTCAAAGATTCAAATTCACTTTCAATGGATTTTATTAATTCCTCATATCTCTTTGAAAACTGCTGGTTTGGCTCATATTTCATGCGAGCTATCTCATCCTTTACCTTTACACCTGTTATTCTGCTCGCGGATATGCCTAATTCAATAGATTTTTTGACCTCTGTATAAAATTTAATAATAACTTTTAACATCAAAAACTGTTTTTCTTTAGGGCAATAGGAATCTACCTCATGATAGGCGTGTTGTTGTAAGTAATCCTCCCTGATCATTCTCGCCACCTCTAATAGTGCCCTGTCGGCTTCCGGTAAAGCGTCTTGGCCAACTAATTGAACGATTTCTTGTAACTCGGATTCTTTCTCCAAAATCGCCATCATATCGCCCCTGATGACCATAAACTCCTTGTCGATATTTTTGTCATACCAGTTTCTAACAAAATCAAGATAAAGGGAGTAACTTGTCAGCCAATTAATCGCGGGAAAATGTCTTCTGTCCGCCAAATTGGTATCTAATGCCCAAAATGAGCTTACAACCCTCAGTGTGTTTTGTGAAACCGGTTCGGAAAAATCGCCCCCAGGCGGTGAGACAGCGCCTATAATAGAAACGGAGCCCATTCTCTTTTCACTGCCTGCTGTCAATACACGTCCGGCCCTCTCATAAAAATCAGCGAGCTTAGTTCCCAAATAGGCTGGAAATCCCTCCTCTCCGGGCATCTCTTCCAGTCTACCCGAAATTTCTCTCAATGCCTCGGCCCACCTCGATGAAGAATCAGCCATCAAGGCCACATCGTATCCCATATCCCTGTAGTATTCGGCAATAGTCACTCCTGTGTAAATAGATGCCTCTCGTGCAGCAACAGGCATATTTGATGTGTTCGCTATCAAGGTAGATCTCTCCATCAATTTTTCGCCTGTGTTTGGATCATCCAATTGTGGAAATGTCATCAAAACCTCTGTCATTTCATTTCCCCTCTCGCCACAACCTACATAAACGACTACTTGAGAATCTGCCCATTTTGCCAACTGATGCTGGCTAACTGTTTTACCCGTTCCAAAGCCCCCAGGTATCGCGGCAGTGCCCCCCTTTGCTATGGGGAAAAACGTATCATATATTCTCTGCCCTGTCAGGAGAGGCTCTTCCGGGTCAAGCTTCTCCTTGAAGGGGCGACCTATCCTCACAGGCCATTTCTGTTTCATTGTCAGCTCAATTTTATCCCCATTGTCATCAAGGACAGCTATAACCTCATTAACTGTAAAAGCACCACGTTTAATCTCCGTTAACCTTCCTTTTTTCCCAGGCGGCACCATTATCTTGTGGGCTATAACCTTCGATTCATCAACCTCTCCTAAAAAATCCCCACCTTGCAATTCATCGCCTTCCTTTGCTATAGGCCTAAAGTCCCATTTTTTCTCTGGGTCCAGGCTAGGCACATCAATTCCCCTGCCTATAAAGTCACCTGATTTAGCTTTAATTCCAAGCAAAGGACGTTGAATGCCGTCATAGAAATTTGTTATAATCCCCGGCCCAAGTTCAACTGACAGCGGGGCGCCTGTCCTTATAACATCTTCGCCAGGCTTTAGCCCTGTAGTGTCTTCATATACCTGGATATAGGCTAAATCCCCGATTAATTTAATTGTCTCTCCCATTAAACCTTCATTGCCTACCCTAACAACCTCGTACATCTCACAGCCTCTCATACCTTTTGCTATTACAAGGGGGCCGGCAACACTCTTAATTTTGCCTTTGTTATAGTCTGTCATAATTTCCTCGCTACGCTATTTCAAATCCAACGGTTCTTTTGATAAGCTCTCTCATAGGGTCAATCTTATCGGACAAAGGGCCTTTAACGTCTGGAATCTCCAAAATGATGGGCATTATCCCTTTCTTAAATTTATTCGCCTCTTCTAATTCATCCTTTAATTCCTGATAACCTCTTTCCGTAACCATTAAAATACCTATGCCATCATTAAATAAACCTTTTATTTTCTCCCTTGCGGTCTTACCTTTAATCTCATCAATAAGAAAGGCTTTTCTAACACCTGCAAGCCTAAAGCCGCGTACAGTATGTATATCTCCGATAAGGGCTATTTCCATTATTTCCTCATTAATAATTCTCTTATGCTCTCTCTATCCAAATCTACCCCTGTGGCTCTAATAACAGCCAAAAGGTTCTGAATTTCAACATCCTTAGATATTAAGAATCCTATAAGAGGGCCCGCCCCGAAAGGCTTTTTCTTTCTAATATCATCTGCCTTTTTTGCCACTAATTTATCAAGCATATCTTCAAAGAATAGAACAGACCCTGTATCTTCGTACTCTTGTTCAACGCTTGTGAGAGGTTCAAAATATGCTGTGCCTTCTAATAAGGCTATAATACCTGAAATATTCTCTTCATCAAAAACCGGCAAAATTTCATGTAACAGCGGGCATTCAGGTATCAGAAAGGCATGTATCTCCTCTAAGGTCATTTTGTTGCTTTTCGCCCTCAGAATAATTTTTAAATTTTGGGCATCAACACACCTTTCAATATACTCTTTAAACTCCTTAATGTGATTACCTTTTACAGTAGTCTGCCATAAATACGTCCAATAAATTTTATCTATTGTAGATTCTAAGAAATAAAGGTTTTTCGTCTCATTATATTTTGGCATGCTTTCGCTCAAAGAGCTGTATGGGGTATTTTCTAAAAGGGCAACAAAGTCTTCCATTCCTTCTGCGTCTGCAAGGCTAGAGAGAAGATTTGATCCTATCTCACCGCCCTCTAGCAGAGAGTCCATGATTTGCTCTTTTGCGAAGCCACCATGTATGCCTCTCATAATAGACCTTAAATTAATTATGTCCCACTTTCTAAGGATAAAATCTTTTAATTGCTGCGCCCCTTTAGGTATAATGTTCGCTATCTCTCTGCCTGAATCGGAATATTCTTCTAAAACCGCCTTTTCCAACTCAATTGCATCATTCAACGAACCTTCAGACAGATAAGGAAAATAATCCGTTCCCTCTAATAAAGATACTATTTCTCCTGTTGACGCACAGCCCCACAAATCATCCCATTTATGGGAGGATAAAAACTTACCCTCTTTTGCCATTACCTTTGCGTTGACATAGAGGTATGAAAGAGCTTCTCTAATCATATATTTTCCCCAAAAAGAATCTTCGCAACGTCTACCCTGATGCTCTCTCTTAGCCTGTTAAGTCTTGTCTCAAGGCTATTGTCAACCTCGACGGCCTTCTCCGTGTCCCTAACAACCACTCCCCCTATAAACGTCATTGGCTCCTTGGATAAAGATAAATGTACATTCCTCCCCGTTCTCTCTTTAACCAAACTCCTCGCTTCTTCTAACATGGCATGAGTACATGTTTTTGAGTCTTCTTTGTTTAAGGCCAATTCCAGGTTATCACCATCCAAAATTTCTGAGCCAGATGCTATCAGGTCAAACAGTATATCCTTGTAAACAAACCTATCCTCTTTACCATTCTCTGCCAACTTCCTTAATACATCTTTAGCCTCATTAAATGATTTAGAAATCGCCTTCTCCTGAGAGTCCATCATCTTTCTTCTAACCTGAATTTTGGTTTCGGCAAGTATCCTTTGCCCCTCAAGAGATGCCGACCTTTTGGCATGCGATAAGACCTTTTCTGACTCTACCTCTGCCTCCTGGTTGGCTAAGTTTTTTATATTTTCTGCTTCCTTCCTTGCCTTGGATAGAAGCTCAGAAATTTCGTTCTCTGCCTTTGTCTCTATATGGGCTATAATATTCTCGACCCCTTTATCCGACATGATTCTCCTCTATCAAATAGAATATGTTGTACTATATTTTCTTTAAGCGCCCATAATTTTGGTGCCAACAAAAATCAGGATGGCTATAAGAAGGCCAAAAATTGCGAAGGTTTCTGCCATAACGGCAAGCACAACAGCCTGTCCAAACGTCTCCGCCCTTTTTGCTACGGCGCCCATGCCGCTTGCAGCAATGGCCCCCTGGGCTATAGCGGTAACACTACTTAAAGCAATAACTATTCCTCCGCTAAGAGCGGCATATCCCATTCCCACTGGAATTTCTTTTGCTGCACCTCCGAGAACGCCTACGCCTATCAATATCAATACGGACCCCAAAAATCCATAAATACCCTGGGTCTGCGGGAGGGCCTGAAGCACCAGAACGGGACCAAACTTTTTAGGATCCTCTGATATTACGCCTGCTCCTGCTATCCCTGCCAAGCCGACTCCGATTCCAGAGCTAATAGCAGCAATTCCCATAGAAACTGCTGCGCCCATTAATGCCAACACTAACCCGATTGTTAGTTCCATAAATACTCCTCCCTCTTTATTTAATCTCTAATGTTTCAAATTGTTTGTTAAGCGGTGAAAACTCAGCACCCCCGCTTTGATAAAACTTTGTAAAAAATTCTACATAATGAAGTCGTAATCCATGCACAAAGCCCCCCATTGCATTAATAACAAAATTAAATATGTGCCCCCCTAAGAATACAATAACCGCAAAAACTATCCCTATAAAACCAACATCGCAAAGCATTGAAGAAAGCACATTAACTGTCATAGCAATTCCTGTTGTGCACAAACCTAAGGCCATCAGCCGTGCATAAGAAAGAATATCGCCCATATATCCGGTTACCTGAAACATGGACATAGCCTTGTGCCCGTACAAAAGCAATAAAAGAGAAATAATAATAAATACGTAGCCAAGAATTTGGTATCCTAAGATATAGAAAAAAATGCCCGGCTGCACAAACAAAAACCATAGGTTTTCACCTATTGCGTTCTGGGTTCTTCCTCTCTTAACGTTGTCTATAATCTGTATAAACACACCAATATTTACATGGAGCAGTCCAATAGATAATGCAAGTACAAGAAAGGCAGTCACTTGTACCATGGGATCAAATATCTGAACAGGCTTTAAAAATGAAAGCTTGAGCCCGAAATCCCCGAGCCAACCACCTGTTAAACCACCTATAATAAATGTTGCGACACCTGATGATGCTACGATAATACCTCCGTCTTTGACCAATGTGTTGTATTTGCCGCCGCCTCGTATCAAGAAAAAACCCAAGAAAAAGGCCATCACCCCATAAATAGCATCTGTAAGCATGATCGAAAAGAATAGAAGAAAACCAGGAACAATAAATATTGTTGGGTCAACACCATTATAAGTAGGGAGACCATAAAGCCGGGTTAGAAGCTCAAAGCTCCGTACAAACTTAGGGTTTTTCAGTTGAACAGGAACCTCATCACTATCCTCAGGCTCTGATGACTCTATAACGCACGCATTGTTGCTGGCATCTTTAACTTCCGCAACAGTCTTAGCCTCCATATCTGTTGGGATCCACCCCTCTATTACTACTGCGTTTTCCATGCGGGCAAATTTAATTTGAGCATCCTGTCTCTGTCTTTCAGCTATCAAAAGCTCCTGGCAAATTTTAAGGCTATCTTTCCACTTAATAGAAATTTCTTTTAGCAGTGCCTCTTTCGTTGCCCTATCTTCAGCTAAGCAAATCAGCTTCTTGTTTATAGAACCAATTGCCTGATTTGGGGTTCCCTCTAGGCCCTTTATGTCGATTCTCTCCCAGTTCAGACGCCGCAGATTGGTTAAAATTGACAGAGTTTCCTCCTTTAAACACACCAATACTAACAATGATCTATTATCAGATGTTCCTCTGGTTCCGAGATAGAACCTATTGTTAGTCAATTCCTTTAGGCGCTCGTGTATTTTTTCCAGATATTCGTTCGGTGCAATCCCTAAGATAACAGAACAATAATCAGATTCCCCGACGTCACGTAAGTCTACATCTAAAGAACTAATGAGGTTTAGCGACTTCATGACCTTTTCTAACTCTGTAATTTCTTCGGAGATTTGTTCTAAGGCACTAACAGGCTTTTCTATTTCTGCTTCAATTTTTTCTAAGACAACATTAACATGCCTTAAAAGCTCATCTCCGTAAATCTCCCTTGTCTCAATCCTTTTTGGGGGGGACGGCGCGAAAACTCCCTTTATAAAGCCTTCTTTCTTATCCGTATCATACCTTTCAAAAAGGTCTAGGTATCTATTAACAGAAATGTTTTGAGCGGCGATGTTTCTAACAGTTGAGGAAGGCGGCTGTGGATTCAACAAGTCTTTAAAGACCGGATCCGTTAATTTTTCCGTAAAATCTGTAAGATGAACCGTCCCCAGGTCTTGCAACTTCTTTATTAGCTGATACCTGTATGCCTCTAGGGCAAGTATCTGTATCTTTTTCATTCGTGTTGGTCGTAGCATGGTTCTAATCCAATACTGAATGTAAAATAAATTCTGTAGCCTTTTCTGTATTCTTTACAGCGTCTTTTTCAAGGTCTTGGATCCGTTTTTCCCAATCATCTGCAACAGACTTGCCGTTTTTTTTGGCTTCTTCAACCGCATCACTTATCATCTTATCTTCACGGGCTTTAGCGGCCTGTCTCTTCTCTGTTACTATCTTTTCCGCATCTTTTTTGGCATCCTCGACTATTTTAATTGCCTCTTTTTTGGCATCCTCTATCCTCTTTATTACATCTGTCTCTGTCTTCTTTATCTTCTGTAATGATTCCAAAATCATTCTAAACCTCTTCTAAGTATCTAAATAAATATTCCTCTATCGGATTGCTAAACCTCATGGGCGCGATTAAATAAGCTTCCCGCTTGACCTTATATCATGTATGATTCGGATTATTTCTTATTTTAAAACTGAAATGCCTTCCATTTTTTTTGCTGCCTTTGTCGAGGGCTCTTCCTCTTTCTGCCCCAGGTCTTTCATCTTGCAGTTTCCTTCAAATATCACACCGTCTTCTATAATTAACTTCGGGGTCTCTATGTTTCCGAAAAGCCTACCAGTGGCATTTACTTCTATTCTGTCTTCCGCAAAAATATTTCCTTGTACCTCCCCGTTTATTATCACATCACCAACATGTATCTGCGCCTTTATAATAGCACTTTCGCCTACTACTAAGGTACCATTGGAAAAAATTTCCCCTGATAATCTTCCGTCCACCCTGACCATACCCGTAAAGGAAAATTTGCCCTCAAATTCAGTGTCCTTTCCTAAAAAGGCATTTATCTCTGTTTTTGACTTTTTCATTAAAATATTTTAACCTATAGTATTTAACAGCGGCTTAATACCACGACATTATAATAAATTGCAAGCAAAAATATATTTTTGTCAAAATTTTTTATTGAATAATTAGGCTATATACACTTTTACATTATATTTAAACACCAGAGAATTCCAAAAATCAGTGAAAACAGCCTCTGATACTACGCTCATTTATTTAACTGGTAGTAGCAACAAGAATGCTTCATTAGAAAAATTATTTTTTTATTAAAGCATCAAAATTTAACAAGTTAGATAAATAACTCTTTTATCTTGACAACAGGGGCATGCTATGATTAGAAAACAAATAAACTTACACTAATACTATTAAAAAGGGTTTTCCTTATGAAGAGAACATTTCAGCCAAGTAATTTAAAAAGGGCTCGTAAACATGGATTTCACGAACGGATGAGCAGTAAGGCCGGAAGAAATGTGTTGAAAAGGAGACGGGCTAAAGGAAGAAAGAGATTATCCGCCTAATAATCAATTAGGTGGTCTTTTTTAGAAATATTTATTTATCATTTTTTTGTAGGTTTTCACAGCAAGGTTGTTTACCTTAGATAAAAATGAAAGATTATTAAAAAGCTCTGAGTTTAAAGCCGTAAAGAAAAATGGGGATAAATATTATACAAAAAATTTTTTAATAATCTTAAAACCAAACGGCCTGGAAAGAAGCAGGATAGGTATATCAATAAGCAAAAAAGAAGGGAATTCTGTTAAAAGAAACAGAATGAAGAGATTGATTAGAGAATTCTTTAGGCTCAACAAGGAAGAGATCCCGAAGGGGTTCGACATCCTTATTGTCGCTTTAAAACAATTTGATCGATGTGGCCTTTCAAATATTACAGAGGAGTTAGGAGGCCTACTACTAAAAAATGATAGCCTCTCTCATTAAACCACGATTTTATGTGCTTTTATTAATAAGGCTCTATCAGTTACTATTATCGCCGATTTTGCCAAACTCCTGTCGCTTTGCGCCGACTTGTTCTGAATATGCCTTCCTTGCCATTAAAAAATACGGGATAATAAAAGGAGGCTATCTTGCTGTAATCAGAATCCTGAAATGTCACCCGTTTCATCCAGGGGGATATGACCCGCTCATTTAGAATCATCATTTTTTTGCTATACATGATCCTTTAAACTCATACTAATCGAAAAAATTTAAGCTTTCTAAAAATGCGTTTACTATAACCATATATATTGATTAGGCGGTAACAAAAATATTTGATTCATTAAAAACCTTTTCACTATTACGAATAGCCTATGAACCTATCTTTTATCTTATTATTTAATTGGGTATGTATTTATGGATAAACGAACATTGATGGCCTTAGTGCTTTCTTTCCTCGTTTTTCTTGTATGGTCTCTGTTGTTTGGACCTGAGCCAAAAAAAACGCAGGAAGCCGATAGGCCGACCTATGAAGCAGACGAGGCGAAACCAACACCAAAGGAAGAACCTATAATGCCAGATCCAAAGACAGAGCTCGTCTTCGAACATGAAAAAGACTTCGAAGACATTACAGTCGAAACTGACCTCTACATTGCTGTGCTATCAGGTTCCGGACCTATTATAAAAAGTTTTAAATTAAAAAATTACCGCTCCGACCTTGACAAAGACTCGCCTTTAAAAGAATTAATTAGCACTAAAAATAAAGATGGCAGGGGTTTTCTCGCAGGGTTTTCTGGTGAAGACCTATCCCTTCTAAGCGGCTACAAGTATTCATTTAATGGAAAGAATATCGCGATAAAAAAAGGTGGCGGGCCAGGGGAGATAGTTTACAGATGGATGTCCCCGGAAGGCCTGGATATCCAAATAAAAGTCAGATTCTTCGGCGACGATTACAAAATAGGCTTATCAGCAATTATAGACAACGGCTCTAACAAGAGTTTTGATAACAATTTATCCTTGAGTCTATCACATTTTCCTTTAAGCACAAAAAGAGGGTACGGTGTTTTTGAAGGTATGGGCCTTTACTCAAACGGGAGCCTGGAACAGATAGATCTAAAAAAAATAAAGGATAAGCAATATTCAGAAAATATAACCTGGGTGGCCTATGAGGAACCCTACTTTATAAAGGCAATAGTTAATGAAGAATCGCAAAAGGCTTTTGTAAAAGGAATCACCTTGCCAAACGGGGAAATAAATATATCCTACATTCCTTTCTTAAAGGTTAACCCGGGAGAGACACGAGCGGACGAATTTAGCTTATTTTTTGGCCCGAAGGATATCTCCATACTAAAATCATTGGGCAGCAAGCTAGAAAAATCTATATACTTTGGGTGGTTTGACGTTATTGCAAAACCAATACTGTACGCCCTGCGTTTTATAAATAAATATGCATCTAACTACGGCGTCTCGATAATTATCGTAACCATAATTATTAAAATCTTGTTCTGGCCACTTACACATAAAAGCTACCAATCTATGAAGGAGATGCGTAAACTCCAGCCTATGATGGCTAAGATAAGGGAGAAATACAAAAACAATAAGCAAGAGATGCAAAAGCAACTTATGAACCTCTATAAAACCTATAAAATAAACCCGATGGGGGGCTGTTTGCCTATGATAGTTCAAATACCAGTTTTCTTCGCCCTCTATAAGGTTTTGCCAGGTTCCATAGAGCTAAGGCATGCCCCCTTTATTCTTTGGATAAAAGACCTGTCCGCACCTGACAGGCTTTTCTCTTTTCCTTTTCAGATCCCGTTCATGTCGCCTCCGTATGGAATTCCAGTCTTAACCCTCATAATGGGTGCGTCGATGTTTCTTCAGCAAAAGATGACACCCGTAGCAGGAGATCCGGCGCAGGCAAAAATGATGATGTTTCTGCCCATCATATTTACATTCTTATTTATTAACTTTCCCTCCGGGCTCGTGCTTTACTGGCTCGTGAACAACTTACTTTCTATAGCCCAACAGTATAGAATTAATAAGCAAATTAGTTAATATCTATGTATATAAAAGTTTATATTTATTAGCTTTACTACTTTTTTGAAATACATATCCTATGGATTAATAAAGATACGTAGATTGCATCCGCAAAACTTAAAGCGTGCTGCCATGATATATTATTCTGTTAAGATTAGGGAGGAATAGATATGCCAACTATTGAAATAGAGGCTAAAACAGCCGAGGATGCCATTGAAATGGCATGTAAACATTTTTCGTCAACGAAAGACGAGTTACATATTGAAATTATTGAAAACAAATCAACCAGTATATTTGGTATTGTGGGCAGCAGAAAGGTTAAAATAAAGGCAACACCAAAAACAGACAGTGCCATTCTTATTGCTAAGGATATATTAGAAAAGATACTAGCATTCATGTCTGTAGACTCGGAGATCTCTGCAGAGAAAAAAGATAATAATATCTTTTTAAACATCAAGGGAAACGGTTCTGGTATATTAATAGGATATAAAGGTAAGACATTAGAGGCTTTAGAATTTATTGTTAATAAGGCGGTAAACAAGGCTTACGGGAAAAAGATTAGAGTGATAGTGGATTCAGAGAATTATAGACAAAAAAAAGAGGAGTCACTGAAGGATCTTGCTTTTAAAACCAGTGAGAAGGTTAAAAAAACAGGAAAGGTTGCAATCATAAACCCAAAAAGCCCCTATGACAGGAGGATAATACATTTGGCTCTCAAAGAAGACTCCTCCGTTCAGACCAAAAGTAAAGGGGAGGGGCTGTTCAAAAAAATATTTGTTATTCCAAAAAGAACTAGATAAAAATTTTATAGTCTTTAAAAGCTGATATTTTTAAAGTCACAGAGACCTATGTAGTAACTTACCGTGTCTTAATTTAGAAGGATTGGATTGTATGGAATAAGGGGAAAATATAACCTTCTCACTCCTTGGCGCAAAAACGACATACAATAAACTGGAAATCTGATTCTCTTGTTTTAGCCTCCTTTTCTGGGATAAAACCCTTCAATTGGTACATGCAGCCATATCGCTAAGCCGACATTTCAGATTAGACTCTTGACGGTGAATTCTCGAAAATTACAGCAATGTAAAAACCCTTTGTAACAGTGTTTATCACCCTATCCCGTAAAAATATAGGATTTGTTTTATTTCCTTTAAAGTAAACCATGTTTTTAGATGTTTAGATTATGCGATTCAACGATGATACCATTACGGCTATTTCAACTCCTATAGGCATAGGAGGAATAGGAATAATTCGGATTAGCGGAAACGATGCGGAGAATATCGCAAAAACAATATTTAAATCAAAAAAAAAGGCAAATTCCTTTAAAAACTTTCACCTCCATTTAGGAAATATAGTTGACCCGAAAACCAATACATTTATAGACGAAGTGCTTCTTTCTGTTATGCGCGCCCCTTTTTCGTATACTCGGGAAACTGTCGTAGAAATTAATTCTCATAGTGGTTATGTAATACTATCACATATACTTCAAATTATCCTTCAAAGCGGTGCCAGACTAGCCGAGCCAGGAGAGTTTACGCTTCGGGCCTTTTTAAACGGCAGAATTGACTTAACCCAGGCGGAGGCAATTGTAGATCTTATAAACGCTAGGTCCGATAAATCGCTAAAATTTTCTATAGGGCAACTTAACGGAAGCTTGAAAAGCCGTATAAAAAAGACTAACACGAAGCTCACTCATATATTGGCTCAAATAGAAGCCTCTATGGATTTTCCTGCCGAAGTATCAACGCCAGGTTTAAATCCAACCATTATAGATTATGTAAAAAAAAATATACTGAGACCTCTTAAGGTAATAGCGGATTCTTATAACCAAAGAAAAATACTATATGAAGGTATACATGCCGCCATAGTGGGCAGGGTTAATGTAGGTAAATCAAGTATTTTAAACAGGCTATTACAAGAAGAGCGTGCTATTGTAACACCAGTACCAGGGACAACGAGGGATATTATAGAGGGAACTATGAGTATAAAAGGTATTCCAATTAAATTTATAGACACAGCCGGTATTCGAAAAGTGAATAGCATAATTGAACAGAGAGGTGTGGGCTTAACAAAAACTCAGATTAAAAAGGCTGACCTTATTCTTTTTGTAGTGGACCAAAGCAGGCCCCTCAATAAATACGACCTTTATTTATTAAATGAAATAAAGGAAAGGACCTCGATTTTACTTATAAATAAAATGGACTTACCTGCAAGACTCTATGATAAAAAAATAGATTCTACGTTTGCGGGCCTTTCGATAGTTAAAGTTTCGGCGCTGACTGGCGAGGGTTTTTCCGCCCTTGCTGACGCAATATTTTTAAAAATAATGGAAGATAAAAAGGATATAAATAACGAATCTATTATTCCAAATCTAAGGCATAAGGTAATATTAGATCAGGCTATCGAACACCTCAGAAAGGCCATTATGAATTTAAAGACCACTATACCGTTAGAGTTTATCGCTGAGGATCTATATCAAGTTAAGGACAACTTGAATGAGATAACAGGGGAGAAAGTTAATGATGATATTTTAACGGACATATTTACTACCTTTTGCATCGGAAAATAATTCTCTTTCAGATTATTCTTTAAAGCTTATTTTACGTAATTTATATTTAATATGTTTAACAAATTTATTGTAATGTTAAGCCTAATACTATATAGTAAAAAAATAAGTAAAAACGCTCACAGGACCTTAAACCACAGGATATTTCTTTACAAACCTATCTTAGCCACCATGTAAAGGATTATCTCCATTTAAGAGTACGATTTTATTGTCTCCTGCGGGGAATGGGAGAAAAACCCTCGCCTTTTCCCGCGAAGCGGGATCTCTGCCACAAAGATTGGCGGACAAGTTCGCTTCGCTTCGAGAGGCTAGACTTTAGTTTAATAATTTTTACTGATTAAGGGGCAAAGTGGCAAAGGCCTGTCTGCCGACAGGCAGGCACAAAGAAGAAATAATGAGTCTTAAAAACTCTGTGCCTCTGTGCCTTTGACCCTTAAACTATCGGCTTTAGCCGATAGTAGTTGACTATTAACAATTAAGGAGGAAGTATGGATTTCAAATTATCTGATGAATTACAAATGCTGAAAGATACAGTACGTGATTTTGTAGATGAAAAAGTGGCACCTTTTGCAGATGAGTGGGAGGAAAATCATTATTTTCCTTACAAGGAGGCCATTAAACCTATGGCCGATTTAGGCTTTTTTGGTACGGTAATTCCAGAGGAGTATGGTGGAAATAATATGGGTTGGTTAGCCGCGATTATTCTGACCGAGGAGATAGCGCGGGGTTTAAGTGCCTTACGAGTGCAAATGAATATGCAAACAACTGGAATGGCTTATACTATATATCATTACGGGGATGCGCAGTTAACAAAAAAATATGTCCCTAAATTAATAAGTGCTGATTATGTTGGAGCATTTGCAATGACGGAGCCGAACGCAGGCTCTGATGTTATGTCTATGAAAACGACGGCAGAGGATAAAGGGGATCACTGGCTTATAAATGGCTATAAGACATGGATATCAAATGCCAGCGTCGCAGATGTAATAATATGCTATGCTTATACAAATAGAGAACTAAAATCAAAGGGTTTATCCGCATTTGTAGTTGAGGTTAAAAATTTTAACGGAATCACTACTACGGATTTAGATAAGACCGGAACTCACTCAACACCAACTGGTGAAATTATATTAGAAAATACTAAGGTTCCTAAGGAAAACATTATAGGAAAACCTGGAGATGGTGTTAAAATTATCTTCGGCTCATTGGCAAATTCTCGTTTATCCTGCGCTGCTGGAGGCGTTGGTTTAGCCCAGGCTTGCTTAGACTCAGTAACGAAATACGCTATGGAGAGGGAGCAGTTCGGACAACCAATCGGAACATTTCAGATGAACCAAGATATGATCGCGCAAATGGTTTCAGAGATAGAAGCCGCAAGATTATCATGTTATAGGGCGGCATGGCAAAAAGACCAGGGCATGTTAGGTAATAACATGGAGGTAGCTCAGGCTAAATATTTAGCAGGTGAGATAGTCTATAAGGCTTCAAGGTATGCCATGAGTATTCTGGGCGCTTACGGCTATTCAACTGAGTATCCGGTAGCCCGCTACTACAGAGACGCGCCACCTTATGGTATGGTGGAAGGGTCAACGAATATATGTAAATTTATCATTGCGCAGGATCAACTCGGTATAAGAAAGGCAAATAGGTAAGACTTATATACATTACTGTCTCTATTTAGGGGTAAAAGTTACACATAAAATTAATCTTTTACCCCTAATAACAACAAAAACATCTTATATAACTCACGATTAGATCCAGCCGAAATTTTCATTATTGACCAGACCTATGACTTATTGTGATTTACTATTAAAAGATTAAGGTAAGTTCTTTAAAAAATAAGAACTTTAGCGAAACCTTACTCTTAATCTGTACGTTTATTTACATTTTTTATCAAACCTATTAAATATATCAAAAAAATACAGGTAGTAAATTTAAAAATAAAATTAAACTTAAAAAAGCAAAAGAAACGTTTGAAAAAAAGATATGGTAAATGAGAATCTTATATTTGTTATAAACAACCAACAACGTATATTATTATTAGTATATATTTATAGTATAATAATTTAAAAAAGCTGAGGTAGATATGGAAATAAAAATCGATAGAGAAACCTTATTGAGGGGTATTTACCGTGTCCAGGGCATTTTAGAAAAACGAAGCAATATGCCTATTTTATCGTCAGTCCTGCTATCCGCAAAAGGCGATAAGCTGAAAATATCAGCCACAGATCTCGAAGTAAGTTTTGAAAAAAACTACCCAGCTAAGGTAATAAAATCCGGCGATATTACATTATCTGGAAAACGACTTTTGGATATTTCAAGAGAAGCAAATAGCAATGAAATACATATTGCAGAAAAAGAAAATAATTGGGTTTATATTTCTGATGGCAATGCTCATTATAATTTATCCTTTCTGCCTCCTGACGAATTTCCAGTTTTAACCGGTATTGAAAGTGACTGCGTATTTATAGAGATAGACGGAAAAACTTTCTCTGAAATGATCAATAAAACAATTTACGCTACGACAATGGAAGAGTCAGGGTTTAGGTTATCAGGTGTTTTTTTAGAGAATATCCAAAGTGATAATAATGTGTATTTCAGAATGGTCTCCACAGATGGACATAGATTATCCCTCATTGATAAAAAAGTTAAGGATACTGAGAAATTAGAGATGAAAAATGGGATAATGATCCCTAAAAAAAGCTTAATAGAACTTAATAAATTTGTTTTAGAGGAAGAAACAATACTTATTGGATTACAAAAAAACAATTTTATTGCAAAAAAGAATGAATCTTTAATAGTTATTCGATTACTAGACTCAAAATTTCCGGACTATAAAACTATGCTTCCAGAAAAAAAGAAAGACGATATACTTATTACTATCCCTAAAAAAAACCTTTTAGACACTATGAGACGTATGATGATAGTGGGTGGGGATCAGTACAAGGGGGTAATATTTAATATATCGGAAGATTGCATAGAAATGATATCTGAGAACCCTGATTTAGGGGATGTCAAAGAAAAAATAGATATTACATACAAAGGAAAGACCATAAAGGCAGGTTTTAACCCAAAATATTTCATAGATGCCTTACAACCTTTGGAAAGTGAGACGATATTTTTGAATATAAAGGACGAAAATAGCCCGTGTTTTATAACCGGTGAGATAGATGATGGGTTTTTAGGTTTAATTATGCCCATAAGGATTTAAAATATGACAAGCGATGATAAATATACTGCATCAAGTATAAAAGTTCTAAAAGATTTGACGGCCGTTAGAAAGCGACCTGCTATGTATATTGGAAATACATCAGTAGAGGGTCTTCATCATTTACTATACGAGGTAGTGGATAATAGTGTGGATGAGGCTATGGCAGGGTTCTGTGATGAGGTTGACGTTAAAATCTTGAGCGATAACAGCATTATTGTAAGAGATAATGGCAGGGGTATACCTGTAGATATGCACAAAGATGAAAAGATACCAGCCATTGAAGTAGTTATGACAAAACTCCATGCCGGGGGTAAGTTTGACGAAAATAGCTACAAAGTTGCCGGGGGGTTGCACGGTGTAGGTGTTTCCGTAGTTAATGCTCTTTCTGAATATCTTGAGGTAGAGGTATATTTAAATAGTAAGGTTTATTACCAAAGATATGAAAAAGGAGTTACTGCTTGTCCATTAGAAGTGATAGGTAAGACAAAAAGAAGAGGAACAAATATACACTTTAAGCCTGATAAGGAAATATTTGAGAGTGTTTATTTTAGTTTTGATACTATCTGTCAGCGAATGAGGGAGTTGGCATTTCTTAACAGGGGATTAAAAATAAACATTAAAGACGAGAGGACAGATAGAGAAAAACATTTTTCTTACGAAGGTGGCATATCCTCATTTATAGAGTATTTAAATAAGAATAAAGATGTAATGCACCCAAAGCCTATTTATATTCAGGGGGTGAGAAATGAAGTTGTTATTGAGGTTGCATTTCAATATACCCACTCTTATACACAAAAGATTTTTTCCTTTGCTAACAATATAAATACAAGAGAAGGAGGCAGTCATTTAGTAGGTTTTAAGGCGGCATTAACAAGGAGTATTAACTCTTACCTTCAAGGAAACCAACAGAACAAGAAGATTAAGTTAACAGGGGATGATGTGAGGGAGGGCCTTACGGCAGTTGTAAACGTTCAGCTAAAGAATGCACAATTTGAGGGCCAAACAAAAGCTAAGCTTGGTAATAGTGAGATAAAGGGGTTAGTTGAGAATCTGGTTAATGAAAAACTAAATGAGATATTCGAGGAAAATCCTTCAATAATTAAGAATATTTTAAACAAGGTGGTAGAGGCTGCGGCAGCAAGGGATGCCGCACAAAAGGCAAGGGAACTAACAAGGAGAAAGGGTATTTTATCAGACAGTTTTTTACCCGGAAAACTCGCTGATTGTCAGGAAAAAGACCCGAAGAAGGTCGAGGTGTTTTTAGTAGAGGGTGATTCAGCCGGTGGATCGGCTAAACAGGGAAGAGATAGAAAATTTCAGGCTATTCTGCCGCTGAAAGGTAAAATATTAAATATCGAGAAGGCCAGGTTTGATAAAATGCTTTCAAGCTCCGAAATAAAAACTATTATCTCAACATTAGGGGCCGGTATAGGTCAAGAAGAATATAACCTCGCTAAACTCCGCTACGATAAGATAATTATAATGACAGATGCCGACGTTGATGGGTCTCACATCAGGACACTCCTCCTTACCTTTTTTTATAGGCAAATGCCGGATTTGGTAGAAGAGGGCCATTTATATGTAGCGAAGCCACCTCTTTATAGAATGAAAGATGGAAAAACAGAGTTATTTCTTCATAACGAAGAGGCCTATAACTCGTATCTTATAGACAGGGTTTCAAAAAACGAGATAGTTTGGTTAGATGATAAAATTAATGTAAGTGGAAAAAAATTAAAAACATTTCTTTATGATTTAATAGATTATCATAATTTATTAAATAAAATCACCAAAAAGGGATTTACCAGCAGGTTTTTAAATACACTTTGTCGTAAAAAAATTGATAAAAACGTTTTAAAAGATAGGGAATTAACTGAGGAGTTATCCGATAAGATGGCAGAACTGTCTTTTATTACAAAAAAAATCTCCTTCGATGAGGAGCATAACCTTTATGAATTATTACTGAAGGATGAGAAAAAAAATGGGCATTTATTTAGGTTTAACTGGGAGTTATTGAGCTCACCAGATTACCAACGGTTGTTACATATCTATAAAAAATTCGAAGATATGGATAGGCCTTTCTTTTGGGTGAGTAATGGAGATAACAGGGTAAAGGTTGAAACAAAGGAAGCACTGGTGGAATATCTTACCGAAAAGGCAAAAAAGGGAGTTGTTATTCAGAGATATAAAGGTTTAGGAGAAATGAACCCGGAACAACTTTGGCAGACTACAATGAATCCTGAGAAAAGGAGTTTAGTAAATGTGACGGTTGAGGACGTCATAGCGGCGGATGAAATTTTTACATTGCTTATGGGCGACAAGGTGGAGCCAAGGAGAGAGTTTATTCAAAATAATGCCTTAGAGGTTCAAGAGCTGGATATCTAAGAAGCCAATTAAGAATCATTCAGATCTAAATTTAGCCAGGAATGCTTTTTTCATTGTGTTTACTGTTTTAAATTAAAGAAATATGGTTAAATTTTTTAAAAAAAATTCTTAAACATTATAAACCTATTTTGCTTCCCTCCTTTTTACATCATTTCACTGAATTTATTGTATGTACCGGCCTCTTGTATAAAAAAATTGTTAGCACATGCCGCTTTATAGTTGTGAGGGTATCGACCTTTCTTTTAATCTCTGTTTTTTTGATCAAGGTTTGTACTATAAAAAAACTGGATTATATAAATTATATTTTGAAAATTATCTATCTTTAGTCTTTAGTTTAGGGAGATAAAATGAATTCAGATCGAGAAACAAATTCGGCTACTGTCACGATAGAAGAAGAGATGAAAAAATCTTATCTGGAATATGCCATGAGCGTTATCGTTGGAAGGGCATTGCCAGACGTTCGGGATGGATTGAAGCCGGTTCATAGGAGAATCCTTTTCGCCATGGATCAACTAAAAAACTATCATAATCGGCCTCATAAAAAATCCGCGAGGGTAGTGGGAGATGTTATAGGAAAATACCATCCCCATGGTGACGCTGCAGTCTATGATACGATTGTTAGAATGGCACAAGACTTTTCCATGAGATATCCTTTAGTGGACGGTCAGGGTAATTTTGGTTCAGTCGATGGGGACCCCGCTGCAGCTATGAGGTACACCGAGATAAGAATGAATGATATAGCCGAGCAGTTTTTATTAGATGTTGATAAAGAAACTGTCGACTTTACGCCAAACTATGATGGGTCCTTATCGGAACCGGTAATATTACCTACGAATATACCAAATCTGTTAATAACTGGCTCATCCGGGATAGCGGTTGGTATGGCTACTAACATTCCCCCACATAACCTTAAGGAGGTTAGCGATGCCATTATAAATACCATAGATGACCCTGAAATACCGTTAAAGAAACTCATGGAAGACATAAAGGGCCCGGATTTTCCTACAGCAGGCTTTATTTATGGAGTAAAAGGCATTCAGGAGGCCTATTCAACGGGAAGGGGTATTCTTAAAGTTCGTGCCAGGGCATTTATTGAGAAGATTGGGGAAAATAGAGAGAGGATTGTTATCACCGAGATACCATATCAGGTAAACAAGGCGAATTTACTTAAATACATAGGAGTCCTTGTTAAGGCTAAAAAGATCGAGGGCATAAGCGATATACGGGATGAGTCAGACCGTGATGGCATGAGAATAGCCATTGATGTTAAGAGAGATGCGGGAGCAAGTGTAATCTTAAATCGTTTGTATAAATTTACCCAGATGGAGACCTCGTTTGGTATCATTATGCTTGCAATTGTCAATGGAAAGCCGGAGGTCTTAAATCTAAAACAGATAATAGGGCACTTCATTGACCACAGAAAGGATATAATAACACGAAGGACATCCTTTGAATTAAAAAAGGCGGAAGAGAGGGCCCATATTTTAGAGGGACTAAGAATCGCTATTGATCAATTAGACAGCGTAGTAAGGCTGATCAGGGCATCCGGGAGCCCTTCTGATGCTAAGATTCGACTCGTAGATACATTTCAACTCTCTGATATACAAGCGCAGGCGATTCTCGATATGAGGTTGCAGCGTTTAACAGGGCTTGAAAGAGATAAAATAAACACCGAGTACAACAGTGTTATTAAGGACATAGAGAAATTTAGGGCTATTTTGAATAATGACACCCTTGTTCTTGAAATTATCAAAAATGAGACAAAAGAGATCAAAGAGAAATACGGCGATGATAGACGGACGGAGATTATAGTTGAAACACAGGATATGGATGTCGAGGATCTTATTGTTGAGGAGGATATGGTAATAACGCTGAGTCATGCTGGTTACATCAAGAGAAGCCCCATAAGCCTCTACCGGGCTCAGAAAAGAGGTGGAAAGGGTATATCCGGCACAAAAACCCGTGAAAATGATTTCGTTGTTTCTATGTTTGTAGGCTCAACTCATGATAACATGCTTTTTTTTATGAATACAGGTAGAATGTACTGGAGGAAGATTTACCAGATTCCGGAGGCCGGAAGATTATCAAAAGGGACAGCAATTGTGAATTTATTAAACCTTCAGCCAGACGAGCGCATTGCAACGGTAATGTCTTTAAAGGGCTTTGAAGACGCTAAATATTTAATAATGGCAACTAAGAAGGGTTTAGTAAAAAAGACAAATCTCTCTGCGTACAGCAGGCCAAGGCCTACAGGAATAGCCGCCATTAAAATAAATGAAGATGATGAGTTAATAGGGGTTCAGGTGATAAGTGGTGACCAGGATATCTTTTTGGCCTCTAAAATGGGAAAGTCAATTCGTTTCAACGAGGCTGACCTGAGAAGTATGGGACGGGTAGCCGCGGGGAATACAGGCATTAGACTCAATAAAGCAGACGAAGTGGTTAGTATAGAGATTTTGGACGAAGGGACAACGATACTTACAATAACAGAGAATGGATACGGCAAGAGAACCGATACCAGTGAATATCGGATACAGAAAAGAGGTGGAAAGGGTATATTCTTAATAAAGTCATCCGAGAGAAATGGTTTAGTAGTAAATGCGAGACAGGTGACGCAAAATGATGAACTGATGATATTGTCAACACAGGGAAAAATTATAAGAATTAAGGCTTCGGATATATCCGTGATCGGAAGACATACACAGGGTGTGAGAGTCATTAACCTGAATGAAAATGAGAAGGTAATAAGCGTAGCAAGGCTGGTCGAAGAATAGCTTCAGCTGTGTTTTTAGAAAGGTAAATTGTAACCGTTCACGGGTTCAGCGTTCTGCCCGCCACAAAAACGGCGGATAAAAGTTTAAAGGTTCAATGGCTAAAGACAGAATCCATAAGCCTGAATGTTAAACTGGGAACTGAGGATGCTTAATTCCGGGATGTTGCAGTTAACCCGGCCTTACCCGGAAATGTACTTCTTGC
>CAYMVB010000166.1:0-9925 GCA_964393665.1 uncultured Desulfobacteraceae bacterium
CATTCGGTGCGTAAGGCCGCTCTATTTCTATCACAGTGAATTAATCGAACTTTTTGGACCTCTTCAGCCTTCAGCCTAAACCCCTTCAACCTCACTACCTAATTAGCCTCAAATATTACCGGCTTGTTCCATGCACAATTTCTTAAACTTGCTACTGCTTACTTTGGCCGAAAATCCCTTTTTGTTGGAATCCCGAAGCGTATTCTAAACCGTTTTTTCCCTTTCGTTTCCTTCGTGCAGTCTGGTTAACTTGAAATATATATTTCCCTTAGAGATAAGCTCATCATGTGTACCCTGCTCAACAATTCGGCCTTGATTTATTACGAGTATTACATCTGCCTGCCGAATAGTGGATGGCCTATGAGCAACAATAAGGGTTGTTTGTTTTTTTGAAAGCGCAAAAACAGAACTTTGTATATATCGCTCTGTTTCCGGATCTATGCTGGATGTGGCTTCATCTAGAATTAAGAGTCGAGGCCTGTAGGCTAATGCGCGGCTGAGGGCTATAAGTTGACGTTCGCCCGCAGAAATAGTAGAACCCCCTTCCTTTATTTCATGGTATATCCCATCTGGTAGTTTATTTATAAATGTATAGGAATTGGCCTGTTTTGTAATATCTTCCAACATCTCCTTTGTTATCTTTTTGTCTCCAAGGGATATATTCTCTGCAATGTCGCCAGCAAAAATAAAGACATCCTGCATAACAAGACCGATGCTAGAGCGGAGTTCCTTTATATCCCATTGCCTTATATCAATGCCATCCAATAGAATATTTCCCTCCTGGAAATCATAGAATCTTTCGAGAAGACTTATTATTGTTGTTTTTCCCGATCCGGTAGCCCCGACAAGGGCTACTGTCTGGCCAGGGGTAATCTCAAAGGAAATACCATTAAGGACAGGGTAGCTTTGTTCATAAGAGAAATGAACATTTTTGAACTCCAGATGTCCTTCTATCTTATCAGGCCTTTTTGGATTCTCTGCCTGTTGCACCACCATTTTTTGGTCCATAAGGCCAAAAATTCTTTCCATTGATGCCATGGCAGATTGCATGATATTAAATTTCTCCGAAATATCCCTTATAGGCTTAAAGAACATCTGTATGTAACCGATAAATGCAACAAGGGAGCCGAGGGTGAGCTGATCCTCTATTACCTTTCCACCTCCATACCAAATTATCAGGCCGACACCAATGGAGGAAAACACCTCCATTGATGGCATAAATATGGCAAATATTTTTATCTGCCTCATGCTTGCTTGATAATTTTTTTGATTAATATCCTTGAATTGGCCGAGCTGTGATTTTTCCTGGGCGAAAAGCTGTATAATACGTATGCCTGATAGCCTCTCCTGAAGAAATGCGTTTATTGAAGCTATGTGCCTTCTTATCTCCCTGAATGCATCTCTCGCCTGCCTGCTGAAAAACCGTGTAAGCCAAAAGACAAAAGGCAACAGCGCAAAAGAAATCACAGCAAGCCGCCAGTTTAAATAGATAAGCACTGCTATGATGCCGGACAGGAGAAAAATGTCCTTAAAGACAGTTATGAGGACAGACTTGAACATTTCATTCAGATTTTCTATATCATTAGTAACCCTCGTGACAAGCTTTCCTACCGGGTTAGTATTAAAAAAACTAATGGATGAGCCTTGAATTTTATTAAAGAGGTTCATCCTGATACCATGCATCATATTTTGACCAGATTTTTCGAGAATATAATACTCCCAGTAGTTCAAGAAAAAGGAGGCGCTAATAAGAAAGATAAGAAACACGCCTATGGACAATACCCCTTTAAGGTCTTTTTGCTTTAATTCAGATATGGTGTCATGGGAAAGTCCCTCCAGATCTTTAACAAGTATATATGCCTTTAGGCCATTTTGTTCTATTATCCCATCGGCATCTTTAAAGGCATCCACGCGCCTGAATTTATCGGGTATCTTGTAATATTTTTCTTCGCCTATCAGCCCCTCTTCCTGGTATTTCTTAAGGTCTCTAAGGTCAATTTTCTTTATTTTTGAATTTGAAATAAAACGAGGCGCTCCCCCATTTTCTAAGAGGTGACGGTATTTTTTATTAAAATCGTCTTTCAGATTAGCCGGGGTCTCAGAGTAGTTGACAGGGTAAAAGAAAGATACGATGTATTGGTCAATAACTATTTTTGGCAGGTATGGTATAGCCAGATCAAAGGCAGTAATAATAAGTGTTAAGAGCAAGGCAATAAGAATAGCCTTTTTATGCGGTCTTGCGTAAGGTAGTAGCCTTTTTAGCAGACCAAGGTCATACATTTTCCCAAGCTGCCCTTCTTCGGTATATCCATAATCAAAATGCATAGCTATAATTTTTTCTCCAATTCCTCACTCAGTTGCTGTCTCTCATACAGGTTAGCATACTCTTTCCCCTTTGTTATAAGGGTTGAGTGACTGCCCTTTTCTGCAAGGTTTCCTCCCTTAAGCACGTATATGATATGAGCTTGTCTGATAGTTGAGAGCCTGTGTGATACGATAATATTTGTCCTGCCTTTTCTATGTAGACGTATGTTTCGTAATATAGTTGCTTCAGTTTTTGTATCTACTTGAGAGAGTACGTCATCCATAATAAGAATAGGTGGATTAGAAATAAGGGCCCTTGCTATAGTAAGTCTCTGTCTTTGCCCCCCGGAAAGGGTAATGCCCTTTTCCCCCAAAAAGGTATTGATACCATCGGGAAAGGAATCAATATCTGTTGTGAGCTGGGATATCTCAATAGCATCGTCAATAACGCTTGGTTTGATTCCCTTCCTGCCAAAGATGATGTTGTTTAGTATAGTATCGGAAAATACATATGATTCCTGGGTAACAAAACCTATAGACTCTCTTATGTGTCTAAGGTCCATATCATGTATAGTTATCCCGTCAATAGTGATCATGCCCTTTTCTGTTTCTACCAATCTGGGTATCGCCTGCATTAAAGTGCTTTTTCCTGATCCTACCCTGCCTACAATCGCAGCAGTTTGTCCTGCCTCTATAAAGAGGGTAATGTCGTTCAGGGCAGGGTTTGTTTTCTCTGGGTAGTAAAATGTTAGGCCGCTGGTCTGAATAGCCCCTTTTAGGGGGCCTTTAAAAAGGTTAGGTTTTTGATTTGTAATTTCCGGGGCCTCAGTGAGCACCTCATTTATTCTTTTCATTGAAGAAGATGCCCGTTTTATCATGTTCGTTACCCATCCAAGGGCCATAAGGGGCCATGTTAAAAGGTTAAGATAGCTGATAAATGCCACAAAATCGCCGGTAGTTATATCTCCAAGGATAGTGAGTCGTCCGCCAAACCAGATAACCATTGCCAGCCCAAGGTTTGTAAACAGGGTCATCATTGGGAAAAAGAGGGCTATGGTCTTTGATAATGTAATATTATCATTCACATATTCTCTTCCCTTATTTTCCACCCTGGCATAGGCCCATTTTTGTCTGTTATATGTTTTAATTACTCTGATCCCAGAAAATGCCTCTCTGACTGATTCGGTGAGCCCGGAAAAGGTTTTTTGTACCTCTGTAAACTGTTTGCCTACCCGTTTGGTTATAATAAGGGTGAAGTAAAATATGAAGGGTGCAGGTATGATAGAGATGAGGGTTAGCTTTATGCTGATATAAGACATGAATCCAATCGTTGCCAGGCCTATTACAATACCATCTGTCAATGCTACGAGCCCCATTCCCGCGGCCATTCTTATGGCATCAATATCATTAACAGCGCGGGCCATCAAATCTCCTG
Organism: uncultured Desulfobacteraceae bacterium; assembly: GCA_964393665.1. Lineage (GTDB taxonomy): Bacteria > Desulfobacterota > DSM-4660 > Desulfatiglandales > B25-G16 > M55B121. The sequence goes on from CAYMVB010000166.1 coordinate 3,740, forward strand.
TTTTAGCCCTCCAGTAAAACGAGGCGGATAATGTTTGCAGGTGATCATATAGTCTAATTCTAAGGGCCTTTTCCAGCTTTCTTGAGTGGCCTATTACCAGGTAGCGCCATATATATCTAAAAATTGCTATGGCGAAGGCAATCCCGACTATCAAAATGGCGTACATAAGCAGCGAGCTGGATTTTGCCTCTCCAAAGGTCAGACTATCAACTGAATTTTTAATCACCATTGGGATAAGTAGCTGCAAAAAATCTACTATCAAAAGGCTTAAAAGGCCCAGGCTCAATGCAGTCCGGTTTTTAACAAAATATATTGTAAGTGGTTTAAATTCGGATAACATTACTACGTTAATTTTTTGTAATAGCTTATGGATAGATCAATATATAAACTATATAAGAATGCATAAATTATTTAAGGCTAGAAACCCGGAATCCTTTACAGCGGAATTTTTGATTTTTAAATCTTTTTATTTAGCGTAAAAATTTTTTTGAAGGAGAAGGTTTATGATACGATTGCCGAATCAAATTGCCTATGAGCTATAGACACCTGCTATCGGGCTTTGGCAAAAAGGACAATGGCTGTCTTTGATCATATTTTTCCCAATAGAATATCCCCACCTTTCAATCAATATATTCCCGCAAGTATAACAGTATGTATTTTCATTGCCCATTCCAGGTACGTTACCCTCATAAACATAATGAAGGCCTGCCTGAAGGCCTATTTCCCTTGCCTGGTGCAATATCTCTATCGGTGTTCTCGGCAAGTTTATCATTTTGTAGGTCGGATAGAATTGGGTAATATGCCAGGGTATGTCTTTATTTGTGCTTGCGATAAACTCTGCTATCAGTTTGAGTTCCTCCGGGCTGTCATTTTGTGTTGGGATTATAAGGGTGGTCACCTCTACCCATATACCAAGTTCATTGGCAAGTTGTATATTTTCCAGGACAGGCTCCAGACGCCCCCCGCATACCTCCTTATAAAACTTGTTTGTAAAGCCCTTTAAATCAATATTAATGCCATCTAAAAACGGGGAAATTTCCCTTAAGGCCTCTGGTGTCATGAATCCATTGCTTACGAATACATTGTTAATGCCCCGACCTTGCGCCAATTTTGCCGTATCATAGGCGAGTTCGAAAAATATGGTTGGTTCAGTGTACGTGTAGGCAATAGATTGGCAATCGCTATTTTCTGCCTCTCTAACAATTTTTTCAGGGCTCATTTCCCTGCCAAGTACCTGCCCTTTATCTTCTCTCGGCGATTGAGAGATATCAGAGTTTTGACAATGCTTGCAGATAAAATTGCAACCAACAGTGGCTATGGAATACGCCTTTGATCCTGGATAAAATTGGAACAAGGGCTTTTTTTCAATGGGGTCCACGTGAGTTGCTATAATTTTATCATAGACAAGACTGTACAGTGATCCACCCCTGTTTTGCCTTACCCCGCAAATTCCGTAATCTCCATCTTTAATTATGCACCTATGATTGCAAAGGTTACATTTTACCCTGTTGTCTGTGAGTTTTTCATAAAACATGGCCTCTTTCATACTATGCACCTTTTTATTTGATTTTGATTATCAAGTTTTTAGGCTAAAGGCCTTATCAAGATTATTCTATAGTTAAAGTGTTATTCTGTCATTAGGCTCTGGTAGAATTACATTGAGTGATCCTGCTAATTTCCTTACATACTCCATGCTGTTAAACACTTTTTCTCGGGTTTTTCTTTGGATATGAACCAGTGCCAAATAAGCTGATTTACCCTCATGAGCCATTTTTATTGCACCCAAGACAGTGCCATGCCCAAAAATTTCGTTTTCTATGCTGAAGGCCTCCTGAACTATAAGGTCACTGCCCTTAGCCAGTGTCAGGCTTTCTCGTGTAGGGCTTCCATCTCCGCTATAATACATTGATTTCCCAGAAAAATCTATTCTTAGGGCAAGGTTTCTCTGTGAATGCGCAGTCTCTGCGCTTTTTAGGCGTAATCCGAAGATATCATAATCTTTGTTAGGCTCTATCTCGAAAAAAACCAACTGAAATTGCAATTTTTTATAAAAATTTGGATAGGCAATATCAAGCGAGTTGAGTATGAGATCCTTTATCCCTTTTTGCCCTAAAATAGTTAATGCCTTTTTTCTTCCCTCTTCTAAAAATCTAACCAGTATGGCAGGTAAGCCCAGGAAATGGTCACCATGGAAATGAGAAATCCATATGCCATCAAGGGCATCAACCTCTAAGCCCTGTTTCCAAAACCCCATGGTTGCAGTAAAGCCACAGTCAAGCATAAGCATGACAGAGGGGGAGCCATTAGAAAATTTAGTTAACAGTGAAGTATTATAATTGTTTTCGTCAAATGCCTCACCAACGCCTAAAAATACTACCTCTACCATAAAACCTCCATGCCAATTATGATTTATTCAAGGCTTCCTGCCGCAGTTTAAATCTTTGGATTTTTCCAGTAGCGCTCTTGGGCAGGGCTTCGACAAATTCAATCCATCGTGGGTATTTATATTTTGCCATCTTTTCCAGGGCCCATTTTTTTAGCTCTTCTTCCATTTCCTTTGAGGCATCATATCCCTGGCGGAGGACAACAAAGGCCTTTGGTTTGATTAACCCTTTTTCATCTGCAAACCCAATAATAGCATTCTCTAACACTGCCGGGTGTTCTCTCAAACAGTTTTCGACATCCAATGGAGAGACCCATATTCCACCTACCTTTAGCATGTCGTCTTGTCTGCCTGCACACCAGTAAAAATTATCTTCATCTACATAGTATTTATCGCCGGTATTTATCCATTCTCCTAGCATGGTTTGGCGGGATTTTTCGCGTTTTCTCCAGTAAAACTGCGCTGCACTCTGCCCTTTTACCATTAACGTACCTATCTCTCCCCTGGCTACTTCGACACCCTGATCATCCAACAATTTTAATTCATATCCAGGTACAGGCTTCCCCGTAGAACCAGGCCTGGTCTCCCCTGGCCTATTAGAGAGAAAGATATGGAGCATTTCTGTTGATCCTATCCCATCTAATATCTCAAGGCCATAACGGTTTTTCCACTTGTGAAAGATTGCCGGCGGTAATGCCTCGCCTGCGGAAATACAAAGACGCACGGAGGAGAATGCATGTCCAGCATTAGGGTCTTGTTCTGTTTGATTTTTGCTGTCCATAAGAAACTGATGTTCTAACATTTGACCATAAAGGGTTGGGATTCCAAAAAAAACTGTTGGTCGAAATTTTTCCAGATAACGGAACATAACCTCCGGAGTTGGTCTATGGGGGCTGAGCACAGCGGAACATCCGGAATAGAGTGGGAAGTACATCCCATTTCCTAATCCATAGCCAAAGAACAACCGCGCAGCCGAAAGGCATATATCATTTTCTCTGAGCCCTAATACGCCTTCCGCATAACTCTTTGATGTTACTACCATATCGTATTGAGAGTGAATTGCCCCTTTTGGAGTTCCGGTAGAGCCTGAGCTGTAAAGCCAGAATCCAATATCATCACGGCTGGTAGCTGCGATCTTGGCGGTCGCAGGGGCGCTCTTGTATTTTTGCCTGAATGGTATTCGCGCGCCTTCACTCTCTGATATTACAATGATATCACGTAGGTATGGTAAATCCCCCCTTATTTCATTAACTAAAGGCAGCAATTCTTCAGATATAGCAAGGAGACGGGCCCGACTGTCATTTAGATAAAATTCATAATCATCAGGGGTAAGCATAGTGTTTACTGGTATCGGGACAGCTCCAATTCTGACAGACCCCCAGAAAATAGCGTAAAATTGCGGTATATCAAGCATCAGCATCATTACCCGGTCTTCTATCCTGACACCTCTCTCGCGCAATGCATTGGCTGTTTTATTTACCATTTTTTGGACGTCATTGTATGAATAATTACGATGCTCCGTATAAATTGCAGTTTTATGGCCTCGCCCTTGACGAATGTTTCGATCAATAAAATAGTCTGCACCATTAAACAAATCCTGGGTCATTGCATGTTGCATTACTGACTCCTTATTATAAAGTTATGAGTGATAAAGTGGTGCTATTGATTTTCATAGGTATTTAAAACTTCTCAGCCGGGGAGCGTATCCTTGGCCCAACTTTTAGACGAGGCCACAAGGTTTAGTAAACTGGATTTTTATGAGCTATGCTTTTATATTCTTTATAACAGGTAGGCCAAAAAAAACGAAGACACCAGCAACAAGGAATAAACTTTGAAAGCCTAGCCAGTCTGCAATATAGCCTAAAGTAATTGCTCCTACAAGGGTTCCAGCGTCTACTCCACCGGTGAAGACCCCATTAATCTTTCCACGTATATTTATAGACTCCCCACGTATAGCCAAAGAGTTAAGGCATGGGAATAAAAAGCCATGCCCACAGCCTGACATAATACCGGAGATTACGAATATAAAATTTCCGCTAAGTTGCACTAAGATAATAAGTCCGGCCCCGGTCAGGATAAGGGCGCAGGGAATAAGCCTTTTTTCACCGATTCTGTCCGCGAGTTTTCCACCAATAACCCTCGTAAGGACTGCCGTACCAGAGTAGCATATATAATAAAGGGAGACAAATGCAATATTCATTTCTTTGGCAAAAGGGGCGATAAAACTGCCGGAGGCCGCCAAACTAAATCCGAATATGAAGGACAAAATTCCAATAAGGGAAAATTTTTTCTTTTTAAATATCGAGAAAAATGATTGGGATTCGCTATTGGCAGCATATTTGTAAGATTCAGGGAGAAAAATTTGAACGAGCAGACCGAGGCAAGCTACTGCTGCCGAGAGAAGAAAAAAGCCGGGAAATCCATTGCTGTTTATCGCCAGCTCACCGATTGCCGGACCAACTGCGAGACCTATTATGCCGAAGAGACCAAATATACCGATTCCCTCATTTAATCTCTCCTTTGGAATTATATCTGCGATATAGGTGAAGGCTGCTGTAAAACATATGGCAAAGCCTATGCCATGAAGGATACGTATTAGAATGAGTTTTACATAGAAATTTGATAAGTCTCCCTGGAAAAGCAGATAGAAAAAGGGGAATAAACTCATAATGATGCTTCCCACTGTATAACTTCGCTTTCTGCCAATCCTGTCTATCATATCCGAGATCCAGGGCCGAAAGATTACAGCGGAAAGGGTAAAAATACCCATCATAATGCCAATATCTGACTTGGTGCCGCCATGGCTGGATATAAAAAGGGGGAATAGAAAAAACATCCCGAAACTTGACACAGTCAGCAGATTTACAAGGGACATTGAAATAAATACCGGGCTGTATAGCATTTATCTTGCTTCTTTATCCGTGTTCATTTCTTACAGCTCTAACATCAGCTAAACTGCTCTATCTCTGCTTTATCTGCCTCGGTTATCCAGAAATTGCTAAAGCCTAACAAACACTTCAGTTTTTCTGTCTCTCTGTTTGCATCTGTTTTGTCTTTAAAGAAACCTATCCGGAGCCTTAGCCAGTATTTATCCTTTATTTTTACCCTTGTGATATAAGGACTGTATCCTCCTTTCAAAAGTTTAAGCGTAGCAGAATTAAGTTCCTCTACCTTATCCTCACTAACGGACAAAACATTCACTACCCAGTCACCGAGCATAAGCTTCTTTTGGCGTTCCCTTGATTCTTTAAGCGAGATGACCTGCAGGGACATACCCTCGGGAAGCGCCATAGCGGGTGAAAAATTTTCAACCTTTAATGATCTTAGTCCATCCATATTGTAACGATAAAGTATGGGCCACTTAAGGGGGTCTCCATATACCTCCTTTTTTGCTGCTATACTCAAGAGGCCTTCTCCCTTCTCCACCTTATAATATGCTGCCTCACTTTTCTTTGCAGCCTCCTTTATCACCTCACCTTGACCGGCCTCTGCAAGTGCCTTTTCCCCCTGCCCCTTATCTTCAGTCCTGGTTATTTTTCCTGTTTCATCCTCTGTCTTAGCCTCCGGACCGCTTATAAGACCCTCTTTTGGTTTATCTGCGGGCACTTCCCTGGCTGTCAGGATATTTTCCTCTTCCGCCTCAGTTTGGGCTTTCTCGGCTTTTTCCTCTTCCGCCTCTATTTGGGACTCCTCGGCTTTTTTCCCTTCCGCCTCTGGTGAAGATAGCTGCTTCTCAGGCGGAGGAGTCGGTATAGGTTTCACAATTTTAATTGGAATTCTTTGGACAGGTTTGGGCGCTTCTT
>CAYMVB010000167.1:0-1991 GCA_964393665.1 uncultured Desulfobacteraceae bacterium
GCACATCCGGCAAAGGCAACAATATATTTTCTCAAATCCGGGAAGGACACTATTTCGTCTACAAATCCTTTTTGAGCACAGTAAATAGGTCTCGAATTATCATAGTATTGCTGAGCCAGCTCGTTCATCTTATCAATGACCGGCTGAAGGGAACGGCCGGCATCCTTTTCCTTAACAAGTCTCCTTGAAAAAGAGGCAGCGGCGGCAGTTTCACCGTGCATTACATATATTTCCGTTGTAGGAGTACCCAAGGTGAATGCATTATGGTTATTGGCTGTTGGACCCCCCATTATGTAATGGGCTGCTGCTGTCCCTTTTCTTAAAACAATGCATATCTGAGGTACATCAGTCTGCTCTATTGAATAAATTAAAGACTGTCCCAGCCCTAATAACTCGGCCTTTTCCGCCGTATCCCCTACGTCAATGCCTGAGGTATCCTGGAACCACACTATGGGCACCCTATCCCTACCGCATAGGGTAACAAATTCGTTCATTTTAATGAGACCCTGGCGGTAAAGCTTTCCTCCAACGCCAGGATAATCTGCATATTCAGGATAGCCCTTACCCAAGAACCCCTGACGATTTCCTATAAAACCTACAAGTAGTCCATCTATCTTTGCCAGGCCGGTATAAACCTCCGGACCATAATCAGGCCTAAACTCCATATGCTCACTATTGTCGAATATGCGTGCCAGCATCTCATCAAAATTATAGCTTCTCTTCTGATTAAAGGCTACAATCTCGTTGATATCCTCGCCGGAGAATTTAGGCTCTTTTGGCTCTGCAACTCGAAAGAAATCAGGGTCATATGCCGGCATCATATCCATGTATTTTTTCAGGGCATCAAGTACGCCCTTCTCTGTGTCATAGACCTCCTTAAAAAATCCGGTTTCATTATAATGGATGGGTACACTGCCTGGAGGTACCTGTTTAAAATGACGCGTTGCCTCAATTAGTGCCTCTGCTCCTTCCTCATCAAAAAAACCCTTGGGGCTCATTCCGCCGACAATCCCGCCTCCACCAACAGCGATATTTGCATCCTTGTGGGCAAGGAGAATTGTAGGGCTTACGCCTTGATACCCTCCACCCGCAGGGTTGGTACCATATATGCCGGCAAGGATCGGCACACCAAGTTTTTCCAGTTCAGCATGGCGAAAAAACGTGGTGCCGTTTCCCCTTCGATTTGCATAAACCTCATGCTGTTCAGGAAGTTTCACCCCACTGCAATTAACAATCCATACCAGCGGGACATGAAGTCTTTTGGCCATATCTGTAACCCTTAGCTGATTATCCGCCTGACCTGCTATCCATGCCCCGGCCATGACTTTATTGTCAAAACCAATCACTACAGCCCACTTTCCATGTATCTTTGCAAGGCCATCAATAACACCCGTTGTGCCTTCCTCATTAAACAACGGGTTATACAGTGTATGAAGGGGATTCCATGTTCCAGGATCTATTAGTTCATCTATTCTTTCCCAAACAGTCATCTGGCCTCTTTTTTTAATTACCTCTGCAGGTATACCGGCATTTTTTACCGCCTCTATAGCCTCTTCTACATCTTTCTCGACTTGTTTTATGTGTTCTACATTATCTTTAGCATTTTTTCTCTGGCTATCTGAGAGAGGCTTCCCTATGGATGCCATTTCTTCAAAATACGGTTTCATATTCTCCTCCTCTTAGTAATAAGTATTGTAAGAATTCAGGTTTTAGGTTGAAGACTGAAGGCTGAAGTATTTCAAACAACTCGTAATGATTTAATCAACCCATTCAAAGTGTAGTAACTAAGTATTCAAAAATAGCTGTTCATTCCGCAGTATCTCTATTAATACCAACATAACCTAAAAATCGGTGCACCACGCACCAGCTAACTTTTACATACACATATCTTCCCATAGATACGGAATGCAACCTAAAAGTCCTGACCATTATGTATCAACTACAAATGCCATTACCTTTAACAGGTTATAAAAATAAATTCAATAAGGTAG
>CAYMVB010000168.1:0-2551 GCA_964393665.1 uncultured Desulfobacteraceae bacterium
CAAAATGACTAAAATGCTTACGTATCCATGTTCAGATGCTCTTTTCGGATTTGAGCAAAAACAAGGTGTCAGCAACACTTTTTTATATTATTAGAAACCTAACGGTCAATGTTAAAACATCTCAATAATTATCATTTTTTTATTGATAACTATCGCTTTTTTGTCTTTAATAGCCCTCAGCAACCCTTTCTTTTCCTTTTAATGAATTGAGGGCAGACTAAATCTATAAACACTGGGGAAACTAGGAATGAGACAAACAGATGAGTTTTTAGACGGATTTTTTTGGCCAAACTCACTGGCTATAGTTGGCGCAACCAACAACCATTTAAAAATGAACTTTCGCATAGTAGAAAATCTTGTAACCCTTAAATTTAAAGGGCGGATCTATCCCGTAAATATGCATGCCCATAATATTTTAGGTATTAAGGCATTTTCGCGACTTCGAGATATAAAAGAAACCATAGATGTTGTTATTTCTGCTGTACCTGCATCCAATACAATGGACATTGTAAAGGAATGTAATTCGATAGGAGTCAAAAGACTCGTTATAATCACAGGAGGCTTTTCAGAAGGAGGAGATGAAGGAAAAAGGCTAGCCCAGGAAATAGCCTCATTCGTTAAAGAAAATAACATCCGCACCCTTGGACCCAATACGTTAAGCCCTATTAACACAGGTAATAACCTGGTGATTAGTTTTAACCCTGTAAAAAAATTAAAATCCGGAGGTTTATCCTTCGCCTTTCAGTCAGGGTTCTATGAGCCCAAACTGAACTGGATATTTGCTCACCTCGGTATTAACAAAATGATAGATATGGGTAATAAAATGGATATCAATGAGGTGGATGCCTTAAGGTATTTTCTTAAAGACCCTAGCACCAAAGTCATTGGTATGCACATAGAAAGCCTTCATGGCAGTGGCAAAGAATTTTTCAACCTCCTTCGGTCCACTACCAGAAAAAAACCTGTTATCATATTGAAGTCCGGACATACAAATGCAGGCTCCCAGGCAGCTGCATCGCATACAGGATCCATTGCAAATGAAAATGACCTCATTTTTGATAGTCTCATTAGGCAAGCAGGAGCAATTAGGGCACAAAATATTGATCAATTTTTTGACTTTGCCAAGGCCTTTGAATTTCTCCCACTACCCAAGGGAAACAAGGCTGCCATCATTATGTTGTCAGGAGGAGAAGGCGTAATGGCAACTGATTCATGTCAGCTCAGCGGCCTTGAGATAGCAAAATTGAACTCTAATACGCATCAGAAGCTAAAACAAATTTTACCTCCTTGGGAAATACCTCTCAATCCTTTTGACGCAGGTGTTTGTATGGAGTTCCATCTCTCTGAACTAAAAGAATTTTTTAGCAGCCTCAGTTCTATCCCTAAAGATGAAAATGTAGACGCTACAATAATGCAAATGCCTCCTGATATTTTATATTTCCTCTCCTCAAATCCTGAAACCTCAGCACAAACGAAGAAATACCTCCATGATCAATATATTACATCAATCTTACATATGAGAGTACGTGGAAAGCCTTTTGTCATGTGGTGTTCCACTATGGACGAAGAGGAAATGACCTTAGTTCGAATATTGGAATCTTCCTCTTTGCCTGTTTTCCAATCATCAGAAAGGGCCATAAACGCCCTTTCAGCAATGCATACGTACAATAGATATAAATCTGAAATTATTAATACAGCTAAAAATGATTATGCATAAAAAATGTATCTACTCATATAAATTATAAACAGGTTTTATGAAGACAGGCTTATGAAAAAAGTTTATCTTATACACTGGGCGTGGATCATCACTGCAATCTGCTTTGTCAATCTTTTTATAAATTATTCTGTGCGATTAGGCTATAGTGTTGTTCTACCTGAGATGATCATGGACTTAGGTTTTAATCGTACGGCAGGGGGGTCAATTTTTAATGCCTATCTATTTTCCTACATCTTATTAACTCCCTTCACAGGGTATCTAACCGATAAGTATGGCGGCAGGCTGGTAATTGCCATCTGTGCCTTCATCTTAGGAACGGGCGTTATCTTGATGGGTACAGTGAAAGAGCTATGGGAAGCTTGCGTTTTTTATGCCATTGTTGGTTTGGGCGCCACTGGCATGTGGACTCCTATAATTACCCTAGTCCAGCGTTGGTTTGTTATAAATCGCAGAGGCATGGCCCTCGGAATACTTTCTACAGGCTACGGCCTTGGTTTTGCTTTTATGGGAATTGGATTTCCATGGATAGTCTATCACCTTAACTGGCGCTATTCATGGTACTTTCTTGGGATCTCCGCCCTATTCATGGTTACTATAAATGCGATATTTTTGAGAAGTAGCCCGGAGGCAAAAGGCTGCCTTCCCTGGGGTCAAAATGAACCAATTTCATCCATTAACTCTAAAAATAAACGTAATGCACCCAAAATAAATCTTTCTGCCATATTCAAAGAAAAAACCTTCTGGCTTATAGGTTTATCCTACACGTGTATCTCGTATAGCCTGTATGGGATAACCACCTTCATGGTTGACTATGCAAAATACCAACTAGTATTG
>CAYMVB010000169.1:0-5761 GCA_964393665.1 uncultured Desulfobacteraceae bacterium
ACGTTTCGCCTTAGGGTAAGAATAAAGAGACTTGCTAGAAAATAACCCATTGCGTTCAAAGAGAAATGAATTGAACCTCGCAAGGTAACTGAAGGGGCAAACGCTTAAAGATTATGCGGATTATGTATAAATTAATCAAAGATAGAATCAATTTCATCCTGTGGCACATCAAAAACCACATTGTGGGGGAGAAGCTTCTCGGTTCTCATAAAATCAGGCAATCGGTTATGGATGCCTGTCCATCCAGCCGAATGATTGAAGGACAGTTCCTCTTTAATCGTACTTTTTCCGATATTCAAGACATCCTCTCTGCTAAGCTCTGTCCCGTATCTCGCATTGATTAATCGTGCCATTATGTCATACATGAGTGATGCATTTGTAGGAAGAGCAAGCATGCAATAACCAACAGTGTCAATAGCGGCGCTAAGTGTCTGTATATCAAGAGATCTCATCACTTTGCCCTCAGGTGAAAGGGAGTCGTTATAATCTATACCTGCCGTATGATCTGCGCCCATGGGTGATGTACTGTACGTTACTCCTACTGCTTTGCATGCCCTTGGATCGTGGGCTGGAAAGGCCTGACCTTTGGACACAGGAACCCTGTCAAGCCCTAGATAATGGGCTGTAAACGCACATCCCTGCCCAACAATTCTGCCAATATAGTCTCCGTTTTTAAAATCTTCCAATATCTTGATAACCCGTTCTTGATCGCCAAATTCTATAATACCTGCTTCCATAAACTGGGCTATGGCGCTTCCCGTTTCAATGGTATCTAAACCAAGTTCGTCGCACAGCCTGTCCATTTGAGCAATCGCATCAAGATTCACAATTCCAAGGTTAGTTCCAAGCATAGCCAGTGTTTCATATTCCAGAGCAGATGTTACATGCCTTTTATCACTTCCATTAAAGACAATGGAACATTGAACAGCGCAACCTGGCATACAACCATGCATCTTTCCCCCCCTGCTTGAATTAATCTTAGAGATAGTATCGCCAAAAATATTCTCAATATTTGGAACCTCGCCACCATGATAATTCCAGCTTGGCATACTACCAAGCTTGCTCGTGAACTTTATTACAGAGGGAGTTCCAAATTTAGAGGTAAGCTGCAGGCCTTTGTCCTGCTTTATTATCTCTATCAAATTCTTGACAGTTTCTTTAAAGATCCCTCTGTTTATAATTTTTACAGGCTCCGCACCCTTAGCATTAACAATAATAGCCTTAATACCCTTTGACCCTAAAACTGCACCAAGCCCTCCCCTTGCTGCATGACGCGATGGTCTGCCATCTTGATCGGTCACTGCAATTGTTGATGCACTCATTTTTTCTTCACCGGCTGGACCAATGGATATTACCCCTACATCTTCCCCATACCTTTTCCTCAAGCTAGCAACAAGCTCGTAATTCATAAGCCCTGAGAATTCTGGCGCTGGTATGATTTGCGCCCCTGTAGAATCAATAAATAAAATATACGTTTTTTTCTCTCTTGGCCTGCCCTCTACAACAAGAGCCTTAATGTCAAGTAGATCTAGTTTTTGTCCTAATGTACCGCCAGCGTTAGATTCCTTGATGGTGCAGGTTAATGGGCTCTTTGCCCCCATTGAAATTCTTCCAAAAGAGGGGGCCATGGTGCCGGCTAAAAGTCCGGGGGCAACCACCAATTTATTATTACTGCTAAGTGGGTGTATAGTGCCACGTACCTCTGCGTTAAGAATTTGTGCGCTAAGCCCCCTTCCTCCAAGTAACTTATATTTCTTTGAAGACTCTTCAACCCTTACATTCAGGTCAGCCATGTCTATTCGAATTATATGTTCCATTGTCCTTATATGATATTACGTGACAACAATTTGAAAAATAAAAACAAAAACTACCGAGGATTAATTGCCTTTACTTTATAAGGGCTATGATTTCTCAAAGCCTTTATCCGCAAAGTTTTTCATGTATTCATCCCACTCCATAGGCAACAGATATTTCTTTTTGTTATTGCATTCCTTGCATGCGGGAACGAGGTTTCCCTTAGTGCTTTTACCGCCCCTTACGAGAGGGACAATGTGATCCATAGTTAACTCAGTTTTATCAAAGATACGGCCACAATAATAACATCTTCCGTCAGAAAGCTTCCTGCTCCACCAGGCAGATTGCCTGAGCTTCCTAGCCCTTTGTTTTTGCCGTTCTATATCGCCCTTATCTATTTCAGTTTCAAAAAAAATTAATCTTCCTCCCCGACCTATTTTCTGAAAACATAATTTCTAAACAATAGCTTGTAGTTTAAAGTTTTCGGCTTACAGTCCCACACTCAGCAAGGTTTATACTATTATATGTTTTTAAAGCATTTTAAAAAATGAATTTCAGGTGATCACATTCTTATTTTATTCCTTTGGCTACATACTACTATATCATAGATGGAATTCACTGTCATATTCTAAAAACCCTGTTAGGGGTAAGAATTTTTATCAATCATATCAAAGTCTTTCCTATTTTAACACTTAACCAATCTTTACAGTTGCCTCAAAACATCATTTTCTGTAACATAATGCCCATCGCGGTAAGCTGTCTTTAATTTTCACAAAAACTATCAAGTCAATTTAAATGGTGCACCTGTGGACATTACCAAATTAAAGCGCATTAAGTTGCTGCTTCTTGATGTGGACGGAGTCCTTACGGATGGCAGTATAATTTATGATGACAGAGGGAAAGAGATCAAATCATTCAATGTTAAGGACGGGTTAGGCATTAGAATGTTGCTTAATTCAGGGATAAAAGTAGGCATTGTTACTGGAAGAAGCTCAAAGGCAGTTTATCATAGATGCCATAACTTAGGCATTTCACTCGTTTTTGATGGGGTCCGAGACAAGGCCTCCGCACTTGATACGATATTAGGCCAAACACAACTCTCTGCCCAGGAAGTTGCCTTTGCCGGTGATGATCTGTTAGACCTTCCAATCCTTAAGAAGGTTGGATTATCTATTGCTGTTGCTGACGCCCATGAAATAGTTCGCAACAATGTAGATATGATTACATTAGCAAAGGGCGGAGATGGGGCTGTCAGGGAAATATGCGAGCATATATTAAAGGCTCAGGGTCTTTGGGAGGGTATCCTTATACGTTTGACTTAATTACATGCTATTGAGACTGAGCTATATATTCAGCGTTTAAAAACTAAACACCAGCTTCTTCAGATTTTAAAAAAATGAATATGACTCCTGTTAAATGAAAAAAATAATCTTGACCATCTTTTTTCTTTTTATATCAATTCCAATGCCCTCACAATTAGAGGCTGAAACATGTAAAGGTTCAGATGTATTTACCTTATCCCTGGAAAATGATGCCTTTGCCCAATCCGATAAATATTATACGAGCGGAATAGAATTAACCTGGCTTTCTTATCTTCAGAATGAATTTAATGAGAAAACGCATATCTTAGCAAAAAGCATTTTATTACTTAAAGCCCTTCCATTTTTTGATAAACTTGAATCCCTGAATTTGGTTTCTATTTCATTGGGTCAAAAAATTTTCACCCCTGATAGCCTCAGTGCTACTAAGCTTATTAAAAATGACCGACCCTATGCGGGCATAGTATATCTTTCATTTGGATTTTACAACAAGGGTAAAATGCGAATGGACAGCCTTAAGATTGATGCAGGGTTCGTAGGGCCTTACTCTTTAGCAGAACAATCTCAATAAACAGTCCATGATTTGTTTGGTTTTACAATGCCCAAAGGGTGGAAAAATCAAATAGACACTGAACCAATTTTAAATTTAGCATATGACCTGAGAGACATAAAGGCCAGTAAAAGATACGAAAAGCATTTTGGCTATGATTTTATTTCCCACACAGGGTTTGCCCTTGGCAATGCGTATACTTATGTCAATGCAGGGGTAAAATTTCGACTTGGATGGCATTTGCAAGAGGATTTTGGCATACTCATGTTTTATACACAGAGAAAGAATAACGCATCAACAAAATGCCTTGGCCTGAATTTTTATATATCCCTTGATGAACGAGTTGTGCTGCAGGATATCTCTTTAGACGGCAATACCTTCCGCCATAGCCACAGTGTTGACAAGACTCCTTTTGTAGCAAACTTTCAGGCAGGCATAGAACTAACAGGAACATGCTTTAAGGTTGGATATATACATAACTACCATACCAAAGAGTTTGAGTTACAAGAAAGCGGACATGACTTCGGTATGTTTTATTTATCCCTGTCTTTTTGACTTATTATAGCATAATGCCTCTTTTTTACTCCTGTCACAAAAATTCTATAGCTATTTATATATCCTATAGGTTATTTAAACAATGAGATGATAGTTTGATAATTTGATAAAAGATCTATTCTTCTTGCCCGTAATTACTTATTTGGGCTTCGTTTTTTAAGAACATGCAAACAGGAAAGGAGAAATTATCATGAAAAAATTATCTGTTTTAATAGACATCCTGTTTTTTTTAACAGTTATATCTTCAAACACAATGGCCTCTGATATTCTTAACCTAAAGGAGAGCATTAATATAGCCTTAAAGAAAAGCCTATCCGTGCAATCAGCAGAGGAAGAGGTAAAAGCAAGGGAATTTGAAGAAAAGGCCTCAAAGGCCGATTTCTATCCAAAAATAAGCACCAGTTATTCTTATACTCGACTTGATAACAGTACGGTTACCGATGCTAAATATACGTTATACACATGGGATCCAGGCTCAAACACCCACTTTCCATTGAAGTTTGAGCCGGTATATGCCAACACATACCAGTTTAATATAACAGCCACACAACCAATATTTACAGGTTGGAGCCTTACAATAACAAGACAATTGGCCTCTTTAGGGGTAGACATCGCAAAAATTCAGAAGGAGAAGGTTGCTCAAGATTTAGTCCTGAATGTAAAAAAGGCTTATTTTGGAATTTTAAAGGCGGAAAAGCTTAAGGATTTAGCCCTTCAAGCTGTAGAGCAGCTAAAGGCACACCTAAGGGTGTCTAATGCATTTTACGAGGAGGGGATTATCGCAAAAAATGACCTTTTGGAAACAGAGGTTGAGATGGCGCAGGCACAACAAAACCTGATCAGCGCAGGGAACAGGTTAGAGATTGCCTACTCTCTTTTTAATACCCTGCTCAGGCAAGATCTTGCAAAAAAGATTACAATCGAAGATATACTTGAATATCACCCTGTAAACATAACACTTGATCTATCCATTAAAAATGCAGATCAGCACAGGCCTGAAATAAATGAGCTTCTGCTGAATATTGAATCCGCTGAGAAGGCAGTTGAACTTACCAAAAGTGCTTATTATCCGGCAGTGTCATTGGTAGGCAATTACCAGAGAGAAACAAACGACGTTCTTCTAAATCCTATTACTGGTGAGGACCCGGATAACTGGTCAGTAACCCTGCAGGCAGAATGGACATTCTGGGAGTGGGGAAAGAAAAAATACAATGTGGCAGCAGCAAATGCCTATTTAGCAAAAGCGTCCCACCTTCTGGAAGAGTTTAAGGATAATATACATCTAGAGGTAAAGGATGCATATTTATTGCTCAGGGAGGCAGAAAAAAACATTCAGGTAACAAGGACTGCGATAATCCAGGCAGAGGAGAATTTTAGAATGAATGAGGAAAGATACAAACAACAAGTAGCTACCTCAACTAATGTACTGGATGCCCAGACCTTACTTACAAGGGCCAGGTCAAATTATTTTAATGCCTTGAGCGACTACAATATTTCCTGGGCAAGGCTTGAAAGGGCTATGGGAATTATCGACAAAGGGGAT
>CAYMVB010000170.1:0-7376 GCA_964393665.1 uncultured Desulfobacteraceae bacterium
CTCATGCCCCTTAGAAAGATATCATTATGATTTGCGTCAGGTATACGTAATAAATTTTTATCCCTTGCAGGGCATTCATTGTACAGGGCCTCTCCCTCCCTAAATGAAATAATGTCATCTCTTTCTGCATGGATTATAAGGGTTGGCTTGTCAAATTTACGTATCTTATCTATGTTTCTAAAGCCCTCCTCTTCGGCTATACCCAGCGCATCCATATCAACTCCCAAAAGCATAAGCAGCGGCCTGGCATATGCAAACCCGCTCTCAATAATAAGACCTGCAAATTCCTTCTTATAATTACTGCAAATTTCCAGGGCACATGCACTTCCAAGAGATCTTCCCATAACCACCAAAGTGTCAGAGTACCCCTTATCCTTCAGCAAATCTTTAATGTATGTAAAGATTATATGGCTGTCCCTTATCATGTTTGTAATGGTTGGGCTACCCTTTGAACGCCCATAACCACGATAGTCGACCGGAATAAAATTGATTCCCATCTCTTTATATAGTGGCGCTATATCATCATAGTCAGCGACAATCTCGCCATTTCCATGAAAAAAAAGAATGGTTGGAGCATCTTTTCCAGCAAAGTAAAATCTGGCACCTAAAGATATATCCTTCTCTACATGTATCACCATATCTTCTGAGTTTGCAGATGGTAAAAAATTCATTGGCTCTGGCCTTGGGTGAAATAATGATAATAATATCTCCGGCTTATCAAATGCGGAATAATCAATTTTTAAAATGTCTTTCATTGCAAACCTTTCCTATTTTTAGTATTCTTTTCCGAAAATAATAGCTAAAAGTTATTCTTAGATCAATACATTAAGTTGGTTGAAATAGCTTACATTGAATTATAAGGTGTAGTTGAATGAGTTGTATGCGCTATTTTCATCTAAGCTACGTAGGACATCATAGAAAAACTTCTCTCATTGAAGAAAAGGCATTACAGTATTTTATTGATGACATATCTCTATATTAAGGTTATCCTCAATATAGATAATTGCTTTAAGGCTTTTTTTGCGGCCCCAAGATTGACGACCGGCTAAAAAACGTGAATTTATGATTTAATCTATTTTTAACAAAGAATTTAAAAGGAAGAGATCATGGAAACAATAACGCTGTCAGGGGCATACTCCCCAATACCAACGCCATTTTATGAAAATGGCTACATTGCCTATGATGAACTCTCCGCAAACATTGATAAATGGTGCAAAACACCCTTATCCGGCTTACTCGTACTTGGCTCCAATGGAGAATTCACTTACCTTAGCCGCGATGAAAAGCTCATGACCCTTAAAACAGCCAGACAGGTTATTCCCAAGGATAAGCTTTTTATAGCAGGGACAGGGTGCGATTCGACAAAGATTACCCTTGAATTCACTGAACAGGCGGCACATATTGGAGTAGATTGTGTCATAATCATTACACCCATGTATTACCCATCAAAAATGGATGATCATGCTATGATTAAACATTATCTCTATCTCGCCGAGCATTCGCCTCTGCCTGTTATTCTCTATAATATGCCTGCCAACACCGGGGTTGATCTCTCCGCAGAGGTAGTTATAGAGCTTTCAAATCATCCAAATATCATAGGTATCAAAGATAGCTCCGGGAACATCGTAAAAACCGGAAATATTATCTCTGGTATGTCTAAAAATTTTTCTTTCCTTGCGGGTTCAGCCGGCTTTTTCTACCCTTCCCTTGTGATGGGTGCTTCAGGCGGGATAATGGCACTTGGAAATATAGCCCCAGAGCAATGCCATACTATTTACTATTACACAAAAAATGGTGAATATGAGGGTGCGAGAAATCTTCAATTAAAAATTTTAGCCGCCAATGCTGCCGTCACAACCCGCTATGGTGTCCCAGGCCTAAAGGTGGCATTAGACTGGATTGGCTACTATGGTGGGCCACCAAGGTCACCATTAAGCAAAATTAGCGAGGAACAACAAGGCTTATTGCGATCAATGTTAGCAGAAGGAGGAATAATCTCAGCAGAGGATTGATGCAGTCTTATTCCAATGCAAGGGCTCAAGGTTGTTAGATTAAGAAAATATCATGATATCCAGGCAACCAACCCTGGATGGCTATTCTCTATAGCATGAGGAATACGATAAAAAATTGTATTGACGATTTTACTCGATATAAGCATCCTGGACATTTTATTATAAAATTTAGGACGTTATAGCATTATAGGGTTTTTTGAAAAGACATTAAACCTGTGCCTTTTGATATAGATAAGAATGATTTTTATGATAATAGATGACAAACTATTTTTCATTAAATTAGCCATGATATTACTTTTGCCAACCGTTTTTGGTGCTGGATCTTTGGAGAAGGTAGGAAAAGCATCAGATGGCAAAAATATGGCATCAGTAACAAAAACAGAGGGGTGTAAAAAAATGAGTACGGTGAAAAAGGTATCTGATGAGGAAGGCAAATATCTCATTAATCTGGCCAGGGAGACCATAAAAAATGAATTAAACAAGAAAAAGATGTCTCCAATTGAGTGGGGAAAAGTATCGGATACATTTAAGGAGAATCTTGGCACCTTTGTTACGTTGACAATTGGTGGAAGCCTTAGAGGATGCATCGGCCACATTATACCAAGGGAGACCTTGATTGAAGGGGTGAAAGAAAACGCTATAAATGCAGCGTTCAGAGATCCAAGATTCCCCCCTTTAAGCAAAGAGGAACTTGAAAAAATTGATATAGAGGTAAGTATCCTAACCTACCCTGAGGAGCTACCCTACAAAGATACAGAGGATCTCTTAAGTAAATTGAGGCCGGGAGTAGATGGAGTAATAATCAAAAAGGGATTCTATGAATCCACATTTCTGCCGCAGGTATGGGAACAACTTCCAAACAAGGAGGATTTTTTATCCCATCTATGCATGAAGGCAGGCCTTCCTGCTGACGCCTGGAAAAGAGAAAAACTGAGCGTATCTATCTATCAGGTACAGGCATTTGAAGAATAAAGGCAGAGATTATAGTAATCCAATCATCCTCTAGAACTTCATTATCCCCGACGCATAATGAGTGCAACATCGCTAATAATACTATCTGTAGTTGGCACAGGAATTTCCTCCATCTCTGTCCAGCTTCTTTTCCTGCGGGAGTTCCTTTCTCAATTTCAGGGCAACGAGATTACAATCTCTCTGGTTCTTTTTTGCTGGCTTATTATCAGCGGCCTCGGTTCTCTGACATCAAAATTTGTTCATGCAAGATCGGTTACATTTTACTCTGCTATTGCCTTAATAACAGCCATCTTCCCCTTAATCCAGATAGTTGCAATAAGGATTTTAAGGGAGATCTTTTTTGTGCATGGACAATCCCCTGGCTTTTACTCAACCTTTTTTTTTATTTTGGCCTTAAGCACGCCATACGCATTCTTGATCGGCTTTTTACTACCATACTCACTGTCTATTATGAGGTCTATCGGTGGTAAAATTACATCAGGTGGTTTGTACATCACCGATAATATAGGTGATATCACAGGGGGGGTATTATTCAGCTTTATTTTCGTGTATTTTTTCAGCCCATTTAAGATTATTGGGCTCACCGCTGTTGTTCTTACAATTGTCTCTCTTATGCTCATCGCACATGAAAAAAAAATTGCATCATTGCTTCTGTCAATCCCGATTGTCATCCTTTTTTTTATCATTACCATTAATACTAATTTCGAGCTTTCCACCCTGTTCAGGCAATATAGCGCTGATATAGTAAATTATACGGAATCGCCTTACGGGAGAATTATAGTAACAAAAGAAAACGAAGCGTATACCTTATGGGAGTCAGGCACTCCAATATATTCTTCCTTTGACATAACCAGCGTTGAAGAGAAGGTGCATTACCCTCTTTGCCAGCTTGATTCTGTAGAGAATGTACTGTTAGTGTCAGGGGGTATAGGCGAAACATTTGACGAGATAATAAAATATTCTCCTCAGATAATAGATTACGTGGAATTAGACCCTGCCCTTATTGAAACAGCAACCCGTGCCGGCTTATTGCATGCAGGAAAAAAGGTGAATATAATTTTTGAGGATGGAAGAAGATATATAACAAATAGTAAAAAGAGGTATTCTGCAATAATACTTGACTTGCCAGAGCCGGACACCTTTCAGCTAAACCGATTTTATACCACTGAATTCTTTGCGAGAAGTAAAAAAATTTTAACAAAAGAAGGTATCCTTTCTTTTTCCCTTGATGCAAACCCTAATTATCTCTCAGATGTAAGGATCAAGAAATTGTCATCAATTTATAATACGGTCAGTGAACATTTTCAAAACGTCCTCTTGATCCCAGGGGAAGAAATATACTTTCTTGCAAGCGACGGAAATCTCACTGCCGACATTCCCCTTGAGCTAAAAAAACATTCCATTCCAACCTCTTATATTGATGGCTTTTATCACGGCAATATAACTGAAGAGAGGGTAAAATTTATTCATGACTTCATTAATAAACATGAGCCCAAAAATTCCGACTTTGAGCCAAGGGTTATACATATCATGTTCAAGGAATGGTTCAAAAAGCACGGAACCTCTCCAAATTGGTTTATTGCGGCACTGCTCTCAGTGCTGGCCTTATATCTCTCCCTGATGAAAAAAGAGGAATTTATTCTCTTCTCTACAGGATTTGCCTCCATGGGCGTAGAAATGCTTTTACTCTTTTCCTTTCAGATACTATTTGGCTATCTCTATCTTAAAATCGGAGCCATTATAACATCCCTCTTGCTCGGACTTCTGCCCGGTGCTATGATTGGAAACAGATATAAGAAAAGGGGTAAACCTATTCTCATATGGGCAGAGATAGGAATGATTTCCTTGCTCATATTGTATCTAGTCTGGACATTGGTATCTCAGGGTATAATCCAGGAATTTGTCTTCCTAATCTATGGCTTTACTTTTTCCCTCTTTTGCGGAATGCAGTTTCCTGTAGCGGCAGAGAAAATCGGAGAGCATAAAAGCCCTGCATCCCTTCTTTTTAGTGCAGATCTTATTGGAGCGGCTTTTGGCACACTCTTGATAGGCGTTCTTCTTATACCCTTTCTAGGTATTCACGCTGCTGTACTTGCCTTGATTCTGATAAAAACTACCAGTACTGTACTATTAACCTTAGGTAGGTAGCATGGTTAAGAGAGGTAAAAATACAAATTTACTGCAGCTTGGCACCATTAGCCCTTTATTGGTAGCAAATATTGCATTCTTTCACAGGGAGGTTAAGTAATGGTAAGACGAATAAGCCGTAAAACATTCTTGAAAGAAATAGGGGCATTGTCCCTTTTTTTAGCTACAGAAGCACACTCATTCTGGCCGAAAGATAAACGTATCAAAAAAAGCGCAAAGGGCCATATTTTGAAGAATGACGCCCCTGAAATACCCTGGAAGTGGTCTATAGAAGGGTTTCATTACACCAAACACGGAAAGGATGTGCGTTGTGGCGTATGCCCGAATAGATGCTATCTGAGCCCGGGCGACAGAAGTATTTGCAGGTCAAAGGTAAATATACATGGTAAACTTATCTCATTAGCATACGGCAATGCCTGCGCCATTCACATCGACCCCATCGAAAAAAAACCCCTGAGCCACTTTTATCCATCTACACAGGTATTTTCTATTGCAGCAGCTGGCTGCAATTTTAGATGCCTTAATTGCCAGAATTGGGAAATTTCTCAGAAAAAGCCTGAAGAGGTGAGGCATTACGAGCTCTTTCCAAAAGATGTCGTTCGCAATGCCAAAGAAAAAAATATACCATCCATTGCCTATACCTATTCAGAGCCTATTTCTTATTATGAGTATATGTATGATACTGCACAACTTGCTCGCTCAGAGGGAATAAACAATGTTTGGGTATCAAATGGTTATATAAACAAGGAACCACTTGATCGACTTTCTCAGTATTTAGATGCCGCAAATGTAAACCTTAAATCATTTGATGATGACACATACAGAAGTTTAAATGGTGGAAGGCTCCAGCCAGTGTTAAATACCTTTAAGCTTTTGCATGAGAAGGGCATATGGTTTGAGATAACAACATTAGTTGTTCCAGGATACGTAGATAATACAGACATGATAAAACGAATGTGCGAATGGATTTTAAAGGAGCTTGGCCCCGATTATCCCCTCCATTTTATACGGTTTTTCCCTCAATATAAACTTAACAGATTGCCGGCAACGCCAATAAAAACGCTCGAACTATTAAGGGATATAGCCCTGAAGGCAGGCCTGCATTATGTTTACATCGGAAACGTACCAGGTCATGACGCTTATGATACGTACTGTCACAACTGCCATAAAATTCTAATCAAAAGGGAAGGCTACAACATTGCAGAGTTTAATATAGTTCATGGCAGGTGTAAATTCTGCAATACACCCATACCTGGAAGGTGGAAAAAAGAATAACCTTGCACTATACGGTATCTTTCATACGCTCAAGGATTAATTTTACCCGCAACTCTGTATTCATTATATAGGCCTTCTCCGGCTGTTTTGGCAAGCCTTTATTCTCCCATTCAATTTCCTTTATACGCGCAACTACACGATCAATATTACCCTTTTCCTCTCTCAAAAATTGTTCTACCATGGAAACATATACCTTTGTCTTTTCAATGGAATCTACGATATATTGTTTTGCCTCAACCCCCGTAATCACTAAGCCGTGCCCTGTGCACAAAGTCCGCACATCTAAAAGGGAAAGCCTTTTTAAAGAATTAAGATACGCATGGTAATCAACCAAAAATTCAGATATGCCATCACATGTAACTGCTTCAGAGGCCACCAAAATCCCTTTCTCAGGCACCCAGTAAGAAAGGAAATCCCACGTATGGCCCGGTGTATAAATAACCTGGATACTCAAACAGGATTCAAGCAGAATAATGTTTTTATCCTTCAGTATGATATCTAAATCAAAACTCTCAAATTGCCCTTCAAACACCTCATTAACGCCCCATTTTCGAAGATCATGTATCGCCTCTTTATTCAAAGCCCTGATCTGCTCAATAACTTTAGCCCTTTTTACTATTTCCCCGGCCTGAGATGACCCTCCGATTTTCATTTCCGGCCATGAACCCTTTAAATATGAAACAGATCCAACATGGTCCCAGTGGCTATGAGTTAAAAGTAATAGATAAGGAGACCTGCTCCCAAGAGCCTGGCTAATCTCTCTTTTGTAAATTTTTGAAAGCCCTGTAAAACCTGCATCAAACAAAACCGGTCTTTTACCATCTAAAAGATAAAGAGGTACCGCAGGATGGCCAAGCACATAAAATTTGTCTTCAATTTTCCCCTTCCAATCAATAAACATAGATTCCTATATAATCCAACTTACACAACTTATCAATTGAATCATTGAGCCTAAAATTAGCTAACGGT
>CAYMVB010000171.1:0-5273 GCA_964393665.1 uncultured Desulfobacteraceae bacterium
TCAATCATTAGCAACAAATCCTAAAGCCAAGGATAAAAAATTTTTAACCAAGAGAAAATATGGATATGAAAAGGAGTCATGGAAAATAATAATTTATTAGAAATTAACAATATTAGCGTTGTTTACTCAGATGTAATCCAGATTCTTAAAGCCGTTTCTTTGGAGGTAAAAGAAAAGCAGATTGTATCCTTGCTTGGAAGTAATGGGGCAGGCAAAACTACTACATTAAAGGCTATTTCCGGAATTCTTAAGCCCGAAAACGGCAAGGTCACCGAAGGCTCCATTAAGTATAAGGGTCAGAATATTCAAAATTCTGCTCCCGAGATTGTGACCAGACTTGGAATAATACAGGTTATGGAAGGCAGGCAGCCTTTTAAATACCTTACAGTTGAGGAAAACTTAAGGGTGGGAACTGCCACAAGGTGGGGAAAACCATACAAAAAGGATCTTGAGATGGTTTACCACTATTTTGAACCTTTAGTAAAACGAAAAGATAGCCTTGCTGGATACTGTAGCGGGGGGGAGCTCCAGATGCTGGTAATAGGAAGGGCATTAATGGCAAGACCAAGCCTTTTATTATTAGATGAACCCTCATTAGGTTTGGCGCCGTTACTCGTAAAGGAAATCTTTGAAATAATACAACTTATTAATAAGGATCAGGGAACTACATTAATATTAGTGGAACAAAATGCTAACATGGCATTACAAATAGCCACCTTTGGGTATGTAATGGAAAACGGGAAAATAGTCCTTGAGGGTTTAGCCTCTGACTTGATAGAAAACCCAGACGTCAAGGAATTTTACTTAGGTGTAGCTGCATCGGGTACAATTAAATCCTATAGAAATGTTAAGTCATACAAACGCAGAAAAAGATGGCTTTAAAATTTCTACATTTTCTTTTTCTAATCTTTAATTAAATCCTCTTTTTGAGACCTCAATGTAAATTCAGTCTCATTGTCCACTAATTTCTCTCAAGAAATCAAATTAGGCTTATATATAACATGTTGCTATACGGATTTTTGAGTCTATTCACGTATCAAAATGAGAAGATCTGTATATTTCTACATTATTTTTTTCTTGATAGAAATTAAAAAAAAGGCTACATAGAAAGGTGCTTTGCTTTTTGATTTATAAAATGATAAACATAGCGGATAAAATATTTTTTTATAATAAAAACATAAATACAAAGAATGTCAAATTTTTCTTTTTTAACATAACCATTTGAAAATTTTATGAATAAAGAGGGACATCTTAATTTCAATTAAGCTTTTATATAGTAACGAAAAATAAAGATTAAACGGAGGATCACTTTTATGACCGAGGTAAACATGAAGCTTCTTTTAGAGGCAGGGGTACACTTTGGGCATCAAACAAAAAAATGGAACCCAAAAATGAAGCCTTATATATTTGGTGCAAGAAATGGGATATATATTATAGATCTCCAAAACACCTCTAAATTATTAAAAAAGGCATATAACTTTATTGTAAGAACAGTATCAGAGGGCGGGTCTGTCCTACTTGTGGGCACGAAAAAGCAGGCACAAGATACAATTTCAGAAGAAGCAGAACGTTGTGGAATGTTTTATGTAAACAATAGATGGATGGGTGGCACACTGACAAATTTTGAAACCATTAAAAAACGGATTTCACGCCTTAAAGAGCTTGAGTCAATGAAAAACGACGGGAGCTTTGAGCGTTACACAAAAAAAGAAGTCATAGGCATGGAAAAAGAATTAAGCAAATTAGACAGAAATTTAGGCGGCATCAAAAATATGGATGAAAACCCATCAGCCCTTTTTATTGTCGATACAAAAAAGGAAAATATTGCAATTAAAGAAGGGAAAAAATTAGGGATTCCTATTGTGGCTATCGTAGACTCGAATGGTGACCCTGAGGACATCGATTATGTTATCCCTGGCAACGATGATGCTATAAGGTCTATAAGGCTCCTGACATCCGTTATTGCGGATGCATGCATAGAAGGTCACAATGAGAGGGAAGAAAAGCTCAAGGCCGAAGAAGAGCTTGAGATGGAGAAAAAATCTGATGCAGAGGAGAAAGCAGGAGAGGAAATTGAACCACCTGTTGTAGACGAGAAGCAAGGTCCTGACATTATAATAATACCAAAGCGAGGCAAAACGGTTCAACCTGATGAAACTGATGATCCAGAACCTTCACAAACTGAAATATAAAAAGGAGAGAGCAAATTGAAAACATCAAGCCAGTTGGTAAAAGAACTTAGAGAAAAAACCGGCGTAGGCATAATGGATTGCAAGAATGCATTACAGGAAGCTGATGGAGATATAAATAAAGCAATCGATATACTTAGAAAAAAAGGAATAGCCAAATCCCAAAAAAGGGAGGGAAGGGCTACGTCTGAGGGCCAAATTCAATCTTACATACATATGGGGGGCAAAATTGGAGTTCTTGTAGAGGTAAACTGCGAGACAGATTTTACGGCAAAAACAGAGGATTTTACAAGTTTTGCAAAAGATTTGTCCATGCAAATAGCAGCCACAAACCCTGTAGCTATATCACCTGAAGCCATCCCTGTTGAAACCTTGGATAGAGAAAAAGAGATTTATAGGGCACAGGCCTTAGAATCGGGTAAACCAGAAAATGTGGTAGAAAAAATTATTGATGGAAAATTAAAAAAATTTTACTCCGAGGTTTGCCTGCTTGAACAGGCCTACGTTAGAGACCCTGATAAGAAAATAAAGAATCTCCTTGATGATCTTAAGGCTAAAACGGGTGAAAATATTAAAATAAGAAGATTTGCAAGATATCAATTGGGTGAAGACACGGAGGTACAATAAAAATTTTTAGTTAAACAACTGCTTATTTAACTGCTTGCCTGAGAATTAAACCGAAACAAATTTCGACATAAACATCATTATAGAATATAGTTAACAAGTAATTGGTTTCGTTTAAAATTGAACCTCCCTTGAATTTTAAAAGGCCCCCTTTGAAGAAAACTTAGTTTAACAACCCCTTGATTTTTAATGGGCCATTAAGAATCAACGGGTAAAAGTAGGCTTTCTAGGCATAATACTACTGTAAATTTATGTATATTGGCCGTTCTGCTTCTAATTTTTCATTCTGGATATAAGGTTTTTGTGATATTTTTTTGAAAAATCATATGGGGATACATTTATGCAAAAATTAAATGTGCCAGCTAATTTTAAGAGGATTTTGATAAAACTGAGCGGGGAAGCCCTCGTAGGTGAAAAAGAAAGTGGCATAAGCCCCGGCACCCTTAAAAATATATCTGATGAAATTCATTCTGTTCATTCACTTGGTGTACAGATAGGAGTAGTGATTGGCGGAGGAAACATTTTTAGGGGGGTGACATCAGCCGCATATAATATAGAAAGAGTAACTGCTGACAGAATGGGAATGCTTGCAACTGTTATTAATGCCCTTGCCTTAAGTCAGTCTCTAAATTCGACTGGTTCATTAGCTTGTGTAATGAATGCCTTCGAAATAAATCAAGTGGCAGAAGAATACAGAAGAGAAAAGGCATTAAAATATTTAGATAATGGTGGAATCGTAATCTTTTCTGGTGGAACTGGAAATCCGTATTTTACTACAGATACTGCTGCTACATTAAGGGCAGTGGAAATACATGCACAGGTCATCCTCAAGGCTACCCATGTAGATGGTGTATATGAAAAAGATCCGTTCAAAAATCCTGGCGTCAAACGATTCAAGAGGGTGCCCTATAATAAGGTTTTGAGAGATAAACTAAATATCATTGATATGACAGCGGTATCTATGGCCATGGAGCACCATATCCCTATTATCGTTTTTAATATAGGCAAACCTGGGAATATTAAAAAGATTATTTCAGGCTATAAGGTTGGAACAATCATAACAGGAGAAGATGATGATTGATAAAACACTATCAGAAATGAGTGAAAAAAATCAAAAAACTCTTGATGCCCTTGAAAAAGAATTTAAAAAGATGAGGACAGGGCGGGCAAGCACTGCAATATTTGATGGCATAAAGGTTGAGTGTTACGGAACCCAAATGCCATTAAATCAAATAGCCTCAATAAGCAGCCCTGAGGGCAGACTTTTGACGATACAGCCATGGGATCAGTCCGTGATTGGTGATATTGAAAAAAGCATACTTAAGTCAGGGCTTGGACTTACGCCCATGAATGATGGAAAAATTATAAGGATTTCAATACCACCCCTAACAGAAGAAAGAAGGACAGATCTTGCGAAGATGGCAAAAAAGATGGCCGAGGAAAGTAAGATAGGGATAAGAAACAATAGAAGGGATGCAAATGATACTTTCAAGAGGTTAAAAAACGAAAGTACAATTTCAGAGGATGAGATGCATAAGCAACAGGATAATGTACAAAAGATAACAGATGAATTTATAGAAACGATTGACAAAATGAAAATGGAAAAAGAAAAGGAAATACTTGAATTTTAACCTTAATCTCAGAAAAAAATGTTCACCTACTCCACCCAATTTCTCACTTTAAGGTCCCCAAATGGAGCAATTAAACCCTGACAAATTACCACGACATGTGGCGATAATAATGGACGGCAATGGACGATGGGCAAAGAAAAAAGGCCTTACCAGAATTATAGGCCATCAAAATGGAGTAAAATCAGTAAGGGAGGTTGTAAAGGCATCAAGGGAGCTGGGTATTAGGTGGCTTACCCTTTATGCCTTTAGCGAAGAAAATTGGAAAAGATCCAAATATGAAATAAAGGCATTGATGGATCTTTTAAAACGTTACCTTAAATCTGAGCTAAAAGAAATGCTTGAAAATAACATCAGACTATCATGCATTGGACAGATTGATAAGCTTCCAATTGATGTTCAAAAAACCCTTTGGCATTCAATTGAAAAAACAGCGCATAATAACGAGATGACTCTAACGTTAGCCTTAAGCTATGGCGGGCGGCAAGAAATCATTTGGGCAATAAAAAATATGCTCAAAGATGTTGAAAAAGGCTCGTTACATATAAAACAGATTACAGAGGAACGTTTCCCTAAATATCTTTTTACTGCAGACGCCCCGGACCCTGATTTACTTATCAGAACAAGTGGGGAGTTTAGGGTTAGCAACTTTCTTTTGTGGCAAATAGCCTACACTGAAATTTATATCACCCCTGCCTTGTGGCCAGATTTTGGAAAAGAGAGATATCTTGAAGCCCTTCTTGATTATCAAAAGCGAGAAAGGCGCTTCGGCTCTACCTCAGAATGAGGAAACAATGACACCCCATTTGAAAAGGCTGGCAACAGCTCTTAT
>CAYMVB010000172.1:0-6046 GCA_964393665.1 uncultured Desulfobacteraceae bacterium
CCCTCGCCTTTTCCCCGCAGAACGGGATCTCCGCCACAAAAATTGGCGGACAAGTTCGCTTGGCTTCGACCCCGTGAGCGGGATTTCCGCTTCGCTCCAACTAGCGAAGACTTTAGTTTAATAATTTTTACTGGTTAAGGCACAAAGGGGCAAAGTGGCAAAGGCCTGTCTGCGTGCATCGCACAGGCAGGCACAAAGAAAAAATAATGCGTCTCAAAAACTCTGTGCCTCTGTGCCTCTGTGCCTTTGACCCTCAAGCTACCCCTTTTAGGGATAGTAGTTGACATGTATTCTTATACTGATATCAGTCTTTTCTTTGCGCCTTGGTGGCTACATAGATACAAAAGAGATTATTTGGTCTTTGTTAGCGCTTTATAGTAAAGGCCACATAATGATAAGTCAAACAAATTAGATTTTGATCATAAAGATGGCCGCGATACAAGTTGTCCTCTGAATTGCTATATATGGACGTCCTCTCAGGCATTTCCCATTAAAGGCAGGCTTAATCCGGAAGCAGTGATGCGCAATTTATAATAACATATTGATAACTTGTTTATTTTCCACATAAATCTCAGGCCTATACAGGATTTTCTTGACAAAGAGAAAAAGAGTTAGTAAATTCTACAAAAATACTTATTTTTGTTTATGGGGGTTTATTATGGCTGAAGAGGAAATTGGAGTAGTCGTTAAATTTTTTTCAAAGCCAAGCGTGGCGGCTGTGGAAATAACTAATGGATCTATTAAGGTAGGGGATACTCTGCATTTTAAAGGCCACACAACCGACTTTAACGATGTGATAGAAAGCATGGAGATTGACAATAATTCTGTATCTGAGGCAAATTCTGGGGATATGATTGGTATTAAAGTTTCAGAAAGGGTGAGAGAGAAGGATGCCGTCTATAAGGTTTCGGATTAGATAATCGCTTATTTACTGCTGCTGAATTAATTCAATACCACATCTGATACAATGTTTTGCCTTTATTTGCTTGAAACCACAATGAGGGCATACCATAAGATCGATTTTTGGTATAGCCTTTTTCTTATTTGACGGGTGTATGTCAGAGAATTCTCCTGTCTCCTGAATGTTAACAAGCCCCCCAGCGTCAATGATGACCTCGGCATATTTTCTTGCTTCCGGCAATGTTAAATTTTTTTTTATAACTATAGGAGCATTTTTAATATACGTATCTAAAGCTGAGGAAGAGATACCTAACCGGGCCATATTTTTTTTAAAGTCAACTTCACTAGACATGAGCCCCAGAAAAATAGCCCTGTATTTCTTAATCCCTTCCCCCAAAAATACCTACCAGTTTAGAAAAATTTATCTTTCACATGTTTCTAAAGCTGGATTATTATTATGTCAAGGAAAAAGCAGACGCACGTAATTCTTTTTCTTATCTATTACTATATAATTATAGTATGATCTTTACCATCTAAGAACTCGATACTATTTTAAAACATGTTTTTTCGTATTTTGGCTACATTGCTCCATTGGCAATTTTAGGATTTCTTAAACATACTATAAACGGGAACTATATAAAATTTGACAGAAGCACAGAATAAAGCGGCTCAAAAAGACACGAAAAAGTTAAGATTTGATAGTAATGATGTTGTCAGGACCCTCTACGGTGAAAGGAATTGCAATGTAACGCTGATAGGGAAAAGGCTTGGCATAGCAATCAATATCAGGGGAAATGACCTTATCATGCAGGGGAATATGCTGGAATTAGAAATGGCAGAAAACCTGTTGAATCAACTATATGGATTAATAAAGGATGGATACCCCGTTTATGAGAGAGATATAGATTATTCGATTAGAATTTTGGATGGCGATTATAGCGCAAAACTGAAGCCAATTTTTTTGGACCGCGTTTATATTACGTCTAAAAGAAAAATAATAACACCCAAGAGCGTTAATCAGAAGAACTATATTGACAGCATAAGAAACTACGACATTGTTTTTGGTATTGGCCCTGCAGGTACCGGAAAGACATATCTTGCTATGGCAATGGCCATATCGGCTTTAATGAAAAAAGAGGTAAGCCGGGTAGTTTTAACAAGGCCGGCGGTAGAGGCGGGTGAAAAATTGGGGTACTTGCCCGGCGACCTTTATGAGAAGGTAAACCCTTATTTAAGGCCCCTGTACGATGCACTCCATGATATGATGGATTTTGAGAATGCCTCACAATTAATACAAAGTGGAGTTCTTGAAGTTGCTCCACTTGCCTTTATGAGAGGTAGGACCCTTAATGATTCATTTATAATATTGGATGAGGCGCAAAATTCAACACTTGAACAGATGAAAATGTTCTTGACGCGGCTTGGTTTTGATTCCAAGACTGTGATAACAGGGGATGTCACCCAAACAGACCTCCCAGAGGGGAAATCCTCTGGCCTTATTCAGGCAAGGGAAATACTGGCACATATACCTGAAATAAAATTTGTTCATTTTACCAAGGAAGATGTGGTCAGACACCCGTTAGTTCAAAAAATTATCGACGCATATGAAAGAATTGAGAAGTAAATGCCTGATGAAAAGGAAAAGCATTTTAGAAAGAATATGAAGACTAAGAAAATAGAAAATGAAATAAAGGCGCCTTTGATGAGGTTAACTTCATGGCTGAAGTTAATTAATCATAAAACTCAGCTATGGATTTATCTGATTATTTTAAGCTGTTCCGTCACCTTTTTACTTTTTCCTAACATATTATTATCATTAAAAGAGGGGTATCATATTGGTGAGATAGCGCAGAAAGACATCAAGGCATCGCAGGAATTCTTAGTTGAGGATGAAGAATTAACCAAACAGAGGAAGGATGAGGCAGAAAAATCATCTCTATTTGTTTATGATTCCGATAACTCTAAGGCAGACATCAATCAAAGGATTAGAGAATCGTTTAATTTTGGAAGGCAAGCAATATTACCTATAATATTTTCAGAAATGGAGCCGGCTTTACGCTCCGAAAAACTGGAAGAACTAAGAAAGAAGTATTTCGAGATCCTGGAATTCAGTGAAGATCCTGACTTATTCAGGCAGCTTACGAATGATAATTTTTCCCGCAAAATGGAGGACAGCATAACAGTTGCGGTAAATTTAGTCTTAGGTAAGGGCATCGTAGGAAACAAAACAGTATTAATGAGTCAGAAGGGTAAGGGTATAATACTAAAAGACATATCCTCGCAGGAAGAGAAAAAGGTTGAGGACGTTAGTCTCTTTTACAGCCTGGAGGACGCTCGCAAACAAGTCAGTTCAGTAATAGAACAGAACCTTAAAAATAATGGAAGACCAGAGATCATGGGGACGGCCGTGAAATTTGCCGAATTGTTTTTAAGGCCTAACATAACATTCAATAAAAAGCAGACAGAGATAGAAAAAGAGAAGGCCAGGGAATCGGTAAACCCCATTTTTTTTAAGGTGAAAAAAGGTGAAATGATTGTAAGAGAGGGAGAGAGAATAACATCGACACATCTTATAAAATTAAATACCGCAGCTAAACTGAAGAAGAATCCTTTTATTCCCTTAATGGCCTTTAGCATGATGCTTATTTTTGGCATTTTATTAATTGTGAGCTATGCCATTTTGCCTTCCAGGCCCGGAACATTAAAGACAGATACCAACAGCCTTATCTTTGTTAGCTCATCCCTTATGTTTATGTTTTTAATTATACTCTTTTACGATGTAATAGGGGAGGAGTTAAGCCATAGTTTTAATTTTTTGACAACTCAGGTCATTTTCTTTGCCTTGCCCCTTCCTTTAGGCGCTATGTTAGTATCGATATTTCAAGGTATGTATGTTGCCGTCGCCTTCTCGTTTATACTATCCTTTCTTGCAACTATTGTTGCAGGGAGCCGTGTTGAGTTTTTTATCTACTTTCTGATGGGCTCGCTTTTAGCTGCGAAGGGCGTTATACATTGCAGAGAAAGAATGACATTGATTAAAACCGGGGTAAGGGTTGGCCTTTTAAATATTGTAATAGCATTAGCCATTCAAGCCTTATTTGGGAAACTCTATTCTTTTTCAGTTATTATCTCTATTATCACGAGTTTCTTGGGGGGAATCTTAAGCGGTGTTATAGCTACCGGTTTTTTGCCTTTGATTGAAATGGCCTTTGGATTCACCACAGACATTAAGCTCCTTGAATTATCCAGCCTTGAGCAACCAATATTAAAGAAATTAATGGTTGAAGCTCCTGGTACCTATCATCATAGCGTTATTGTGAGTAACATGGTTGAGGCAACAGCTGAAAGCATAAAGGCAAATCCTCTTCTCGCAAAGGTAAGCGCCTATTACCATGATATAGGGAAGACCAAGAAGCCGCTTTATTTCGTAGAAAATCAGGCAGGGGGAATAAACAGACATGAGAAATTAGCACCTTCCATGAGCAGCCTCATTCTGATCTCTCATGTAAAAGACGGCGTAGAGCTGGCAAAACAGAATAAACTTGGAAAGGAAATAATAGATATTATACAACAGCATCATGGTACTAGCTTGATTTCCTATTTTTATCAAAAGGCTCAAGGACAGATTGCAAATAAGGGGGAGAAGCACTCTCCTATTATAGAAGAAAACTTTAGATACCCCGGACCCAAGCCGCAGACAAAAGAGGCAGGCCTTGTTCTCTTGGCGGATTCGGTTGAGGCAGCATCCAAAACGTTAGTTGACCCAACGCCAGCAAGGATTCAGGGGATGGTCCAAAAGATTATTAATAATATATTTTCAGATGGACAGTTAGATGAATGTGAGTTGACATTAAAAGATTTGCACTATATAGCTAAAAGCTTTACTAAAACCCTAAGCGGCATATTTCATAGCAGGATTGAATACCCGGAGTCAATAGCAAAGGGAGAGAAAGACAAAAAGAGAGAAAATGGAGATACAAATAACGTTACGACACTCAGTGAAAAAAGTAGACCCAGAAAAAATAAGGACGAGGGTAACGAAAATCTTAGAAGACTCGGGATACCATAATAAAGAGCTCAGTATTCTCTTTACGAATGATGAACATATAGCCGAGTTAAACCGGCTTTTTTTAAAAAGGGATGGGCCTACGAATGTTCTTGCATTTCCAATGGAAAGCGGAGCTGAAAATGGAATTAAAACCCCCATGATAGGAGATATAGTTATATCTCTGGATGCTGCTGAAAGAGACGCAGAAGAAATTGGAGAAGACCTGGATAGGACAATAAGTAGGCTTTTAATCCATGGTTTTTTACATCTTTTAGGCTATGATCACGAAAGGTCAGAGGCTGATGCCCGAAAAATGGAACGTGAAACGGAGAGATTGTTGCATCTTATAGAATGGTAGCGATAATGATTATTCGTAAGCGTTCACAGGTTAAAAAGTTTCCCGCTGAAAGCGGGGTTCAGGGTTGCCTTCCTGCCTGTGCATTTGCATACAGGCCTGCCTGTGCGATGCACCTGTCTGCGTGCGGACACGCACAGGCAGGCGCAGACAGGCCTTTAAGCAATTGATATATGAAGGCAAGAAGTACATTTCCGGGTAAAACCGGGTTACGTGCAACATCCTGGAATTAAGCACTCTCAGTTCCCACGTTTAACATTCAGGCTTATGGATTCTGTCTTTAGCTATTGAACCTTTAAACCTTTATCCGCTGTTTTTGTGGCGGGGCAGAAGCCGAAACCCGTAAACGGTTAGAAAAAAACATTTTTTAAGAACTAATGAAAAGACCGAATTTAGCCCTAATTCGTGTCACATGGTGCCATTAAGGTAAACAAGGGGAGGGTTGATGGTTTCAGGCAATGACCAAAAAGAAAAGAGCCTGCATAGCGTTAAGGTTGATGAGAGATTTAGACAGGTTTTCTTCAATGCTCAGGATTATGTAAATAAATATTTTAAAAACAGGCTGGAAGATCCCACGAAGGGGATCATTGAGATCTCAGGTGAAAGGTATGTACTTATCCGTGCGGCTGCAATGTCGGTGGAGCTCTTTGAATTAATAGAAACACTCTATAAGGATCGTGGTGATGAAAATGCAAGAGCTATGGCCAGGGATTTTCTCTTTGACATCTCTCATTCCCTTGGCA
>CAYMVB010000173.1:0-3887 GCA_964393665.1 uncultured Desulfobacteraceae bacterium
AACGAGATTTTCATAAGCGAATTAGAATCCAGGTTACATGAAACAACGGATAAGCTTGCAGAGACCCTTCATGTAATTAAGATATTGGGTGAAGATTATAAATCTTACAATGAAGTCAACAGTGATCTGAACTATTTGGCGTATAAAGAAACCGTATCTCATTTGTTAGATAAGAATATTTCCACCATTGTAAATCAAAGGCCAATGCATGGAGGAGATTGGTTTGTGAGCAAGGTAGATTTCATTAGCCCTTTATTTGCGATAGTTAAATATGAGGATGGGCATGAATTCCATGTTGCATTAATTCAAATTCTCAAAACCGATGAGGCCTATTCTTTTCAGATAGTTAATTAGTGTAATCAGAAATTTTCAACGATGATAAGGGGCAAAGTCATATTTACTCGTGTATTATTCCTCAACCCTTATTATCTGGCCTGCCTTGAATTTGCCTGTTGTGAGAGGCTTGGCAATAGAGGTCCGTTGTTTTAGCTCGACAATTTTTATTTTACCTACCTCTTTCCCAGTCAGAGGGTACGCCTTTCCCTTATATGTGGTAATAAGCTCTCCGTCCTCGAGAACTGCTAACACTAAACCTTGTTTTAGCCCCGCATCCCTGCCGGCATTAATTGTTATAGTTTCTGTATCAACAGAGATTATTTTTCCTTCCCATATCTCATCATTGAGGGCCTGATATATAGCCTTCACAGATCTTTTAAGCATGCCCGGAAGGCACTGCCTTAGAGCCAGCTTTTCATTTTCTACATCTAAAATGTTTTCATTCGTAGCCTTTAGATCCTTAAAAGGTATTGTAATATTCTCAATAATGTCTTTATTCAATATTACAGTCTTCCTGTGGACATCAAATACTGTTATATTCAGTATGGCTATAAATTTTTTGGCTTTTTTTCTTAAGGGCCATATGCCTGATCTCACATTTGTTTGGTTTATGGGGTATAGCCTTGTAAAGATAATGGCGTTCATGCCTATGTCACTAAATTGCTTTAAAAAGTCAAGGTTACCCTTTGTTTCTGATTCAAAAATGCTGTATCCTTCAGGTTCATCTTGTTGGTGAATATTAAAAAACCCGGTGTTCCTTAAGCCCCTTGCTAAATCATTGCTGACATCTTTTGATTCGTCTAAGGAAAGATTGCTAAGATTAGTTACACCCATAACCATAACCCTTTTTTTAGGCCATTTCTTATCCGATATGGGTGGAATAAGGGAAGATATAGTTGCGCAGCCAGAAATAAATAGAAGTAGAACAGAAAAAAAGACAGGTAGAGTTACCATTAAATACAATGATTTTTTCATGTAGAGATTTCCTTTCTCTATATCCTTTGATTGAAAAGCATTAATACCGTTAGTCTTAGATGGGATATTCAATCCCGTGAACTGATTCCCGGCTTTATTGAATTCTTGGCGAACAATTAAAAATTATGTTTCTATCGCATTAAAATGTAAAAATAATGTATCCGGCAGTATCTTAATAGAGTATTTCAAAAGAATCAAATTCACCCGTATAATCCTCTATTATTTCTTTAACGTTTGCTACCTCGGCAGCAGGAGGACCAATATGGCACCAGGCAGTTAATTTTTTAACATGCTCACTCGAGCCCTCTGCTACAAGCTCTACGTTTCCATCGTAGCGGTTTTTCACCCAGCCTGTTATATTCAAACGACTCGCTTCCCTTCTTGTTGAGTCTCTGAACCAAACGCCCTGAACCCTTCCCTCAATAATAAGATGAGATCTTACATGAGCCATATCAGCTTTCCTTGTTTAAAATATCTAAAAATTCTTTTTCATGTAAAATAGTTATTCCCAGCTCTTTTGCCTTAGATAGCTTTGATCCCGGGGATTCACCTAAAATAAGGTAATCTGTTTTGCTGCTTATAGAGTTTGATACTCTTCCCTTCTTTTCTTCAATCACTTTTTTCGCCTCTTGTCTTGAAAGCGAGGTCAGTGTTCCTGTTAGCACAAATGATTTTCCTGAAAAAATATGTTCTTTGGCCTCTTCACTCTTTGAAGGCATTTCGCTGATCTTTATGCCCGCCTCAAAAAGACGTTTTATGCGGGTGACATTCTCCTCATTAGAAAAATAGGATATAACACTGTCTGCGATTTCTGGCCCTATTTCATTAACTGATAATAAATCTTCCCTTGAAGCATGTGCAAGGTTGCCTAAATTTTTATATTTTTCGGCAAGAACATGTGCCGTATGTTCACCCACATGCCGTATACCAAGGGAATAGATAAATCTTGATAATGTAGTGTTCTTACTGGCATTTATAGCGTTGAGGATATTTGTGCCGAGTTTTTCCGCCATCTTATCAAGATGAAGAAGATCCTCAAGGTTTAAATCATACAGGTCAGCCGTATCCTTTATAAGCCCTTTGTCTAATAATTGATGTATAATCTTTTCTCCAAGGCCATCGATATCCATCGCATCTTTTGACACAAAATGTTTTATCAGGCCTTTAACTTGAGCCGGGCAGTCTGGATTACTACACCGTAATACAACATCACCTGCTCGCTCTATTAGCTCCGAACCACACACAGGGCATTTATCCGGCATCTTAAATAGTTTTTCTTTTCCTGTTCGTTTTGACGTTATCACCTTTACTACCTCGGGTATAACGTCACCAGCCCTTTGAATAATTACGGTATCACCTTCCCTGATATCCTTTCTCTCTATTTCTTCTTGATTATGAAGGGTGGCCCTGCTGACCATTACACCGCCTACCTCTACTGTTTCTAAAAGAGCTACAGGGGTAAGTGCGCCCGTCCTGCCGACCTGAACATTAATCG
Organism: uncultured Desulfobacteraceae bacterium; assembly: GCA_964393665.1. Taxonomy (GTDB): domain Bacteria; phylum Desulfobacterota; class DSM-4660; order Desulfatiglandales; family B25-G16; genus M55B121. The sequence continues at coordinate 2,807 of CAYMVB010000173.1, forward strand.
TAAGAATTTTTGTTGTGGCCTGCACAGGCTCAAATTTATATGCCAGGGCCCACCTGGGGCTTCTGGATTTTTCACCAAGTGCCCTTTGCAGGGCAATGGAGTCTACCTTTATGACTGCTCCATCAATTTCATACGCTAAATCATGCCGTATACCCTCTAAATATCGGCAGTGTGAGATAGCATCGTTGATATTATTGCATTTTTTAATAAATTTATTATTTACCCTGGAACCCCATTTATTGATAGTAGTTAATAATTCAAACTGTGAGTCAAATGTCCGCCCATCTATTCTTCCTAAGCCATAAGAAAAAAACATCAGGGGGCGTCTTGCTGTTATGGCCGGGTCAAGCTGCCTAACAGAGCCGGCGGCTGCATTTCTTGGATTTGCAAACGGAGGCTCATTATTTTCCTCTCGCTCTTTATTCAGGTTTCGGAAGGCCGCCTTTTCCATATATACCTCACCCCTTATTTCTATATATTCAGGGGGAGGAGAATTATCCTTCCAGGGGAGGAGTCTTAGTGGTATGGATTTAATGGTTTTTATATTGGAGGTTATATCCTCTCCAGTGTAGCCATCGCCCCTTGTTGATGCTGTTTTTAAAAGGGCATTCTCATATATGAGCTCAACAGCCAGGCCATCCATCTTTGGTTCTACTATGTAGCTAATAGTATTATTTGTTATTCCCTGATGGGCTAATAGTCTTTTGATCCTTTCCTCGAATTCCCGTATCTCATCTTCAGAAAATCCGTTTTCCAGGCTAAGCATGGGTATGCTGTGTTTGACCGTCTTAAAGCCTCCCTGGATGGGAGCACCCACTCTCTGACTTGGTGATTCCGGGACAATTAATTCAGGGTGCCTTTTCTCTATATCTATGAGCCTCTGAAAAAGACGATCATATTCTATGTCGGAGATTTCAGGGTCATCGAGGATATAATACCTGTAATTATGATATTGTATTTCCTCTCTCAGTGCCGCTAATTCAGTTTTTTCTTTTTCCATAGTGGCCATAAAAACTCACTCACCATCTGTGCAGAGTTTAAGTATAAGGCGACCAGCCTCAATACTTTTTTGTTTTAATTT
>CAYMVB010000174.1:0-2947 GCA_964393665.1 uncultured Desulfobacteraceae bacterium
AGGCATTGGACCCTTTAAGAGAAAAAAGGCAAGAAATACAATCAAAAACCGGCCTTATAGATGACATTGTTAATGAAGGCAACAAAAGGGCAAAAGAGATAGCTAAAAACACCCTGAGAGAGGTTAGAGAGGTTGTTAAAATCTAATCATGACCTTTGAGGCAAAATTAGATATATTTGAAGGTCCTCTTGACCTTCTTCTCCATTTAATAAAGATAAACGAGGTTGATATCTCAGATATACCTATAACGACAATTACTGATCAATACCTTGAATATCTCGACCTGATGAAGGCTATAGACGTCAATGTGGCGGGTGATTTTCTGGTAATGGCATCCACCTTGATGTACATAAAATCAAAAATGCTGCTGCCAAAAAATGAACACGATTTAGAAGATATAGAAGACCCACGGGAGGAAATAGTCAGACCTCTTTTGGAATATATGCAGCTTAAAGAGGCCTCGGAGGAGTTATCATCCAGGGATATCCTCAATAGAGATGTGTTTAAACGAGGCGTTGGCCTTAACAAAGACGGGGAAGATAATGCCATAAATATCACTGGTGTTAGTATCTACCAGTTAATGGATGCATTTAAAAAAATAGTTCAGAAAAAAGATCCTAACATTGTTCTTAGATTCACCGCAGAATCCTGGTCAGTAAAAGAAAAGGCTGTTGAAATAATGAATAGATTAACTATGAATAAAAAGATTAATTTTAATGATTTATTTTCAAAAAGCAGCTCTGTTTCAGAAATGATAGCAATTTTTCTCGCAATGCTTGACCTGGTAAAAAGGAATCTCATCATAATACTGCAAGAAAAACCTGAAGGAGACATTTGGATTGAGGCAAGCGGTAAAAAGAATAAACCGGTTCAACCCACCACAGAGTATGCTACGGGCATAGAGTTTTAATTATTTTCTTTTAAAAATATTTCTTATAACGCTCCTATCTCTGCGTTCTCTGCAAACTGAGCGGCGAGCTATAACTCTTTTATTTGGATAGAAAATATGAATAATGCTACAAAGATGATAGTCGAATCTCTTCTTTTCGTTGCCAGCGAGCCGTTAACAGCTCGCCAGATCCACGCAATGATTCCGGAAAAAGATCTTGAGGAGATTAAACAGGCAGTTGAAGAACTGAAAGCAGAGTATAAAAAAATGAACAGAAGTTTTATCATAAAGGAAGTGGCCAACGGCTATCAATTCAGGACAAGGCCATTATATAAACCGTATATCTCCAATCTACTCAATGCTACACCCCCAAAACTTACCAGGGCTACCCTGGAAACACTAACGATTATTGCCTACAAGCAACCTATAATACGGCAGGAAATAGAAAGATTCAGGGGTGTAGACGTTGGATCGATACTTAAGGCATTACTTGAACGAGGACTTATAAAGATTGTGGGCAGAAAGGCACTTCCAGGGAGACCAATTATATATGGCACAACAAAAAGATTTTTAGAGCTGTTTGACTTAAAAGATCTCTCATGTCTTCCAACACTAAAGGAGATAAAGGCACTTGATGACGGAGAAACTGGATGATAACAACAAACAGAGGTTAAACAAGGTTATTGCCATGTCTGGCATAACCTCCAGAAGAAAGGCAGATGAGCTTATCTCTTTAGGCCGGGTAATGGTAAATAACCGGGTAGAAACCAGGCTTGGTGTAAAGGTAAATCAAAGGACTGATTCTATTGTCGTCGATGGAAAGGCCTTATCAAATGTTCAGAAGAACATGTACCTCATCTTAAATAAGCCATTCGGTTATATAAGCACACTAAATGACCCGGAGGGAAGACCTACCATTATAGACCTGTTAAAAAATGTAGAGGAAAGGGTTTTTCCTGTAGGGCGTCTGGATTTTGATAGCCAGGGCTTGCTCATCCTCACGAACGATGGGCAACTTGCATACAGGCTTACGCACCCAAAATTTCATATACCAAGAACCTACAAGGTTATTGTAAATGGTCAACTATCAAAAAAATCAATATCAGACCTAAAAAACGGCATAGCCCTTGATAATGTAGTAACCCATAAGGCACGTGTGAGAATAATAGAAAAGGAGCAAGATAGATCTACGGTAAGAATAACGATTTTTGAGGGTAGATCCAGAGAGATAAGAAGGATGTTTGAGGCAGTGGGACATAAAACAATAAAGCTCGTCAGGACAGGCTATGGTAATCTTGTATTAGGAGACCTGAAGGTAGGAAAATTTCGCCAGATTACGCAGTCAGAATTAAAGGCATTGAAAACATCAGTGGATTTGAATTAATTTTGTTTGCAAACACCCTATTTCTGTAGTATCTATGTAAGTCCATGCAATTGCCTGGGCGGTTAACTCAGCGGGAGAGTGCCATCCTCACACGGTGGAAGTCGCGGGTTCAAATCCCGCACCGCCCACCAGTAATATCAATCTTTAGCAGGCTTAGTCACTGACTTCGCCAATTTTATTCACGATAGATTTTATCTTTTGCGACATCCTCCCTTTGTCACCCTTTTTGTGATGGGACAAATGACTCTGGACAAATGGACAAATGACTCTGGACTGTTTTCGCTAAAAATTGCTTGATAATTTTTAGATTTGACTATTTTGGAAGGCCTTTAAATGCTTTTATTTACCTCATTGGCCCGTACATACTCTTTCAAGATATAAATAATTTGTTTATCTATAGGCCTCATCTCATATTCAGCTATTCTTGCGAGCCCATCTAAGACATGTGCATAGCTCTCAAAGTGGATTGTGAGGGCCATAGTACCGTCGTGCTGCGTTTCCGCAGGTTTTTTGATATGAGGGGTAGGCTCTGGCAATGCTCCTTTATTATCCGCCTTTTCTTGGGGCTTCAAATCGCCTCTATATTGCGTTTTCTTGGCTTGGCCTATACTAGGGGTAGGGTCTTTTGATGTCAATCGATCCTGGGCTCGTTTTTTGGCTTCGTTGGCTCTGAT
>CAYMVB010000175.1:0-3229 GCA_964393665.1 uncultured Desulfobacteraceae bacterium
AGCAAAAACGGGTAAACCTGATCTGAAAATAGGCCTTGTGATTAGGAACCTTCTAACAGAAAGCATAATGCTGAAGCAAAAAGGGCGCCTACCCAGCCGCTGAATAGGGCCTTCCTAAACCCTGTAATATGCTAATCCTATCACACAAAAATTAAAACCTTTGATACGAAGAATATATGCATATCGTGGCAAGAGATATCGAAAATTCTTGGGATAGATACATTCTGTAGCATAAATGAATAGATGTTTTATTTAATTCCGATCAAAACATGCAATACCCAGGCACTGTCCGAATCTACTGAGTTCATCTTACATTAAACAAAATATAGCAAACGAAAAACCTCCTGAAATTACCATGTTTCATGCTAAGACCCCAGAAGCGACTACTTGACAATCTCATGGGCAGACGGCTTAAGAATAAAATGTAAAGATTACGAATAAAACTCACTTACCGTTAAGGGGAAACCAGTTTTCGTTTTATCTTTCCCCTTTTTTAATGATGCTCAATTGACCCTTTAACGTGCCTGTCTATACATTCATTATGTACCGGTACCAATAATCTAAAACCTCCTTTTAGCTTCAGGTTATGGCGCTCTCATAGTCCGCTTTTAATTCGTAAATGACAAAAAGTTACCCATATATTGACAAATAACCAAGCTGGATATATTATAGGTTTTAAATATGTAATAATTTTATCATAAAAAACCTTGATTCTGCGACCAACAAGTTACTAATGACTGTAAGTCTTACAGCTTCTCAACGTTCATGGAACCGAAGCTTTATTGTTCCTTATCGTTTATCCTTTCTCCTCATTGCACCCCGCGACCAGAGTGCGGAATCCAATTGTCATGGTTTTTTGAAGACAACTAAACTGCTACGATATTTAAGATTTTAGCAAACTATCCTGCTTTTTTCATATTCCTATTACCAATCCAATTTTAGAATTTGATGCTAGAACTTATATAGTGCATGACCAATAGATGTTTGCTTACACACGCCATCATATCGTAACATTTTTATAAGACCAAATGGAGTATTTACCGATGGGACGAAAACCCTCATATGAAGAATTGCTAAAAACGATTAAGGGATTAGAGAGAGAAATCCTTATGCATGATCAGGCAGAAGAGTCATTGAAGAAAAGTAACAGTGAGCAATGGTTCAGGAAGATTTATGAGGAATCCCCCATAGGCATCGAACTTTATGATTCTAAGGGGAGATTGCTCAGTGTCAATAAGGCTTGTTTGGATATTTTTGGGGTAATTGATGAAAAAGAATTAAAAGACTTTGCCCTTCTTGAGGACCCTAATGTAACAGACGAGGCGAAGGTAAAACTTTCTCGTGGAAACCTGGTAAGATACGAGACATCTTTCAATTTTGATAAAGTTAAAGATTCTAATTTGTACAAAACAACGAAATCGGGGATCTCTTACCTTGATGTAGTCATCGCACCATTAGGAGTTAAAGATAGGAGCTCTCCAACTGGCTATTTGGTTCAAGTTCAAGACAATTCACAACGTAAAAGAGCAGAGCAGGAGCTACAAAAAGCCCATGATTTGTTGGAGCAAAAGGTCAAGGAGCGAACTGAGGAGCTGGCAAGAACAAATCAAAACCTGCTCCAGGAAATAACCGACCATAAGCGGACAGGTGAAGCACTGTGTGAGAGTGAGGAGCGTTACAGGCTCTTGATTGTTAAGATGCTTAATTGCTTTGCTTTGCTTGAAATTATAACCGATAAGAGCGGCCAGCCTTGCGATTATCGATTTCTTGAGGTCAATGAGTCCTTCGAAAGAATAACAGGGCTCAAGGCCAGCGAAATAGTGGGCAAAACAGTCCTCGAGGTTTTACCAGAGATAGAATCCTACTGGTTAGAAAATTTCAAGCATGTTGCAATAACAACAGAACCTCGCTGTTTCGATCATTATACTAGGGTATTTGGCAAATATTTTGAAGTGTTGACCTATTGCCCAAAAAAAGGACAATTGGCTGTAGTTTTTACAGATATAACAGAAAGGAAAAAAATCGAAGAAACCCTACGATTCACGCAATTTGCTATAGATAAATCCTCAGATGCGGCCTATTGGGTGGGAGCTGATGGACGTTTTTTCTATGTAAATGATGCATCGTGCCGTGTCCTTGGCTATTCGAAAGAGCAACTGCTAAAAATGTCAGTGCAGGATATCAATCCTGATTATTCTCCGGAGCTATGGGCCAAACACTGGTCACATATAAAAAGAAAAGGGTATTTATTTTTTGAATCCTACCAACGGACAAGTGAGGGCATAACCTTCCCAGCTGAAATAGCCGCTAATTTTTTGGAATTTCGCGGCCGCGAGTACAATTGTTTTTTTGTGAGGGATATTTCCAAGCGCAAACGGTTGGAAGAAGAAAGGGGCAAGCTTGAATCAAAACTACGGCAAGCGCACAGAATGCAGGCAGTGGCAACGCTAGCAGGAGGGATCGCCCATCAGTTTAATAATGCCTTAGCAGGGATTAGCATGAGCAGTGACCTGCTTGAGATAAATCTACCGGCTGATCAAAGCATCATCAGGCGTCTCGATCAAATAAGGCAGGAGATTCACCGTATGACGCAGCTAACGAGTCAACTTCTTGGCTATGCTCGGGAGGGAAAATTCCAACCTAAAATTATTTCATCACGTGATTTAGTGATAGATACTCTGCCTTTGATACAACATAGCCTTCATCCCCGTGTTGTCGTGGACACCATTTTGCCTCAGGATATTTCCCCTATCATGGCTGACCGCACTCAGATGCAGATGGTGCTCGCCGCCATCATACAAAATGCCTTCGAGGCCATAGAAGCTGACGGTCATATTACCATTTCATCTAAGAACGAAGAGATTGATACGCCATTTGCTGATAACCATCCAGGACTGGAACCCGGTTCCTATATCAGCCTGACAATAGAGGATGACGGAGCGGGCATGGATGAGGAAACAAGGAATCGGGTATTTGAACCCTTTTTCACCAATAAGTTTCAAGGACGTGGACTTGGCATGGCCGCAGTTTATGGTATCGTTAAGAATCATGGTGGCTATATTTGGGTTGATTCTGAATTGGGCAAAGGGACCACAGTCTGTATTTTACTTCCTGCGACTGAAAAACGATAAAATAAAGCTAATATAGCAGTTAGGGCTCGATAATCTTTACCCTTGCACGAACAGAGCATAAGGTGCTTTGTCAGAGAGAAACCGACACGCATAGAAGA
>CAYMVB010000176.1:0-3180 GCA_964393665.1 uncultured Desulfobacteraceae bacterium
TGATGTTGCCTACCGTTACTTTGAATCCCCTAAACGAAAGTTTATCATAGCGGACACACCAGGCCATATCCAGTATACCCGTAATACAATCACAGGGGCTTCTCACGCAGAACTTGCCATTATTCTGATCGACGCGAGAAATGGCATCCTGACGCAGTCAAAGCGACACGGTATCATTGTATCTCTCCTTCAAATACCCCACCTCATTGTAGCCATAAATAAAATGGACCTCGTGGACTACTCAGAAGCCGTGTACAAGAATATAGTAGAATTATATCAGACATTTTCTGAAAAACTGGATATCCATGACATCATTTTTATACCCGTGTCTGCCCTTAAAGGTGATAATGTTGTAGAAAAAAGCGATAAAATGCCCTGGTATACCGGAGGCAGCCTTCTCCACTATCTTGAAACCATTCATGTCACCGCCGATAAAAACCTTATAGATTTCCGTTTTCCTGTTCAATATGTTTTGAGACCTAATCTTAATTTCAGGGGCTTTGCAGGCAAGATAGTGTCAGGCACGATCTCCCCTAAAGAGGAGGTTGTAGTCCTTCCATCAGGAAAGTCATCTACCATCAAATCAATTGTTACTTACGACGGCGAGTTGGCGGAGGCATTCGCGCCCCAGTCTGTAGTGCTGACCATGGAGGATGAAATAGATATCAGCCGGGGCGATATGATTGTTCGGAAAAACAACCTTCCCCAGGTAAGCGATCACTTTGAGGCCATTGTCTGCTGGATGAACGAAGAGGCCATGTCGCTCAATACAAGGTATATACTGAAACACACCACAAAAATAGTCAGGGCATTTCTCCATACTATACTCTATAAAATGGACGTTAACACCCTTCACAGAGAAAAGGCCGACACACTCAAGCTAAACGAGATAGGCAGGGTAGAAATAGAGACATCCTCACCCATATTCTTTGATCCATACAAGATAAACCACAGCACAGGAAGTTTTATACTGATAGACCCCCACTCTAATAATACCGTTGCCGCGGGTATGATACGGGGCGTAACCAGGCGAGTTGAAGATATCGCAGGGAAAAAAGAGACAGAAGGGGTAATCCAGAGAAAATCCCCCCATACTGTGTGGACAGGGTGGAACATATCACGCAGAACAAGGGAAGAACGCAACAAACATAAGGCGGCTGTGCTATGGCTAACCGGGTATTCAGGATCAGGAAAATCGACAATAGCGAGAAGCCTCGAAAATACGCTGTTTAATTCTCATTGCAACACCATGCTCCTTGACGGGGACAATATACGGCATGGGCTTAACCGGGACCTGGGATTCTCCGACAAGGATAGAACGGAAAATATACGAAGGGTTGGTGAAACGGCAAGGCTCTTTTTTGAGGCCGGGCATATAGTTATCTGCGCATTCATATCCCCTTTTGAACAGGACAGGCAATCTGTAAGGTCTTTGCTGCCTATCGGCAGATTTTTTGAAATCTATGTTAAATGCGATATCGAGGTGTGCAGAAGGCGTGATCCAAACGGACTCTATAAAAAGGTGCGCACAGGAAAGATTACCGAATTTACCGGCATATCCTCCCCCTATGAAGAACCTCAAGCACCTGAATTAGTGGTTGAAACAGACCTCCATTCCCCTGATGAAATTGTTGACTCCATTGTCCATGTACTCAGAGAAAACGGTATCATAAGGGGTTTAGCGTAAATCTTAAGGCACAGAGGGGCAAAGGCACAAAGGCACATAGTTTATATATGGTCAGAAATAGAGGGAAATGAAAACATATAGAGACCTTATCATCTGGCAAAAATCCATGGACCTGGTAACAGAAATCTATAAAATTTCCAAGAGATTCCCTAATGATGAAGTTTACGGCTTAATTTCTCAGATTAGACGATGTGCGATTTCAATTCCTAGCAATATAGCGGAAGGTTACGGTAGAAATTCCACTAATGATTATATTCATTTCTTGCGAATTGCTGCAGGCTCCCTATATGAATTGCAAACCCAAATAGAAATTTCCTTAAACCTCCTGTATATTGATAAAACTCGATTTGATGAAATCTATGAGCGAAGCAGGGAAATAGAAAGAATGTTGAGCAGTCTAATCAGCAAACTGCGCAAAGGATAAGTCTTTAATCTTTGTGCCTCTGTGCCTTTGTGCCTCTGACCCTCAAGCTATCGGCTTTAGCCGATAGTAGTTGATATTTGACTAAAATCAGGATAACCATTGATTATTACCGTAGAATTATTTCTTATATTATTCGTACTGGCATTTGCCTGCGAATTTATCGATGCATCCATGGGCATGGGTTACGGCACAATCCTTGCTCCCACCCTTGTTATAATCGGCTTTTCCCCTGTGGATGCAGTGCCCGCGATACTTCTCTCCCAGGCCTTTGGTGGCTTTACAGCATCTTTTTTTCATCAGCAGTTTAACAATGTATCCTACAGGGATAGATCAACAAATTTAAAATCCGTATTTATCATAGTAGGATTTGGCATTATTGCCTCTATCATCGCCGTTTTCATAGCAATACATATCCCAAAGACATATATAAAGACATATATAGGCCTATTAGTGGTCTTTATGGGGGCCGTGCTCCTGCTCAATAAAACATTCACCTTTTCATTTCGGAAAATGGTTTTCATAGGGATATTCAGCGCCTTTAACAAGGCACTATCCGGCGGGGGGTTTGGACCTGTGGTAACAGGGGGGCAGATCATATCAGGATCACGGCCAAGGCAGGCGGTTGGCATTACCACGCTGTCCGAGGCACCTATATGCATCGTAGCATTCTTTTTGTACATCATTATGCGGGTAGTTAAGGAGATAGAGGAGCCAATACTTCAAATGCCCGCCTCAAAGTTCTTCTCCATGATATTTTCAACCCAGCTATTCCAGTGGGAGCTCCTTATTGCCCTTCTTCTTGGCTCAATCATCGTTGCACCATTTGCAGCGTTTACCACAAGGCTTACAGGCGAAACATTGCACAAAACAGTGGCCATCCTTATGCTGGCATTGGGCCTCCTCACACTTGCAAAAATATTCCTCTTTTAAATAATAAATCTGTGTTAATCCGCGGCTAAATCTGGACACAGATACACACGGGCTTCGCACACGGATAAAATAAAGAAAAAAACCCGTGTTAATCCGCGTAAATCCGTGTCCCATTAAAGATACACGGCTAAACAAGAAA
>CAYMVB010000177.1:0-7192 GCA_964393665.1 uncultured Desulfobacteraceae bacterium
GGCCTTCGTGGCTTGATTTTTATAGCTTCTATACGTTTTTATTCTATAATCTTTAACTAATCTTCGTGATCAGCATTAGTTTTAAAAATAACCAACATAGCAAAAAAAGTCAACATTATTTCTTTTTTCTATCAAAATTCCCCAAACAATTATTATTAAGCGTCAATCTCACGCATAAATACTCACAGCTCACTCCCCATGGATGGGTGATGAGCGATGGATTGACCGATGGACGCGAAGCTGATGAAAACCCTTAATGAGTAATACTCCATGGGCCTCAGGGTACATCCAGGTTAATGCTTAATAATCAAGGTTCAAGGTTCAAGGTTCAAGTTTTAGCTATAATTCCTGGGCCTTCAGGGTACATCTCTTTTCTTCGGCGCAAACGTATTCCATCATTACCATGGGGTTAGTATATCCAATGAAGCTCTCCGCGGCAAGCCGCAGGGAATTGGACCGTAAAAGAGATTAAAACGCCCCCTGAATTAATAGTGAAGGTAGTATTTTATACGCTCATTATGTTATTATTTATACGTCGTTATTCTTTGTCGCTACTGACAAGCCAACATCTTCTTATAGCCTAAAATCAACATCGGTTTGTTGGGCAAATGTGAAATTTCAATAACCTTTAAATGTAAATGGAGGATTTTATCATGGATTTGAGTCAATTTAGCAAGGAAATACTTCTTTTAAGTGCCATAAGAAGTGAAATAGACAGCCGGCAGACCTACTTGGATACAGCAGCAAAAGTAAAGAACGCATTGCTAAAGGAAAAACTTTCCTTCCTTGCCTCTGAGGAAGAAAACCACAAAGAGATTATTGAGGCGATATACAGGGAAGAGTTTCCAGGCAAGAGAGTGACCATTCCAGAAACTTCCCCTGTGCCGCTTCCAGAGATTAAAATTACCGACGAAATGATGCCCATAACTGAGATATTTTCAATGGCAATGGATGCGGAAAAGGCAGCCCACGATTTTTATATGGAAATGTCTAAGTTATACGAGGAAAACCTCAGGATCAAAAAGACAATAGAGTACATAGCGACAATGGAACTCGGTCATTTCAAGCTTCTTGAAATTGAGAAACAAAACATGAAAAAATTCGAAGATTTTGATGTTTACTCGCCAATGCTTCATGTCGGTGCTTAAGAAGGAGGAGTTGAATTTTAAATTTTCGACATAATTTCCATAAGATATTTTTAAGAATAAAACGAAGGAAAAAAAATGAGACGCAAGGAAAAGGAACTACGAGACCAGGGGTCGATTACGGCAATAATCAAGAAATGTAAGGTGTGTCGCTTAGGCCTGTCACTAAATGATAATCCCTATATTGTCCCTGTCTCCTTTGGCTTCGATGGGCTATCTATATACTTCCACACAGCAATAGAGGGAAAAAAAATTGAATACATTAATGCAAACAATAACGTATGCTTTGAGTTTGAGCATAAAGTTCAGCTAGTGCCAGACCAGAAAAATCCTTGCAAATGGACATTTTTCTTCCAAACTGTAATAGGATACGGCAAGATTCACGAATTAAAGGAAAAAGATCAAAAAATTAATGGATTAAGCCATATCATGGCGCACTACTCTAAAAGAAAATGGGCTTTTAACGAAGAAATCATAAAAATGATTCGCCTCTGGAAGATATCAATAGAGAACATGACCGCTAAGCAGTCAATTGAAAATCCATCATAATTATAATACTTACAGTACATAGGGACCAGAGGTCAGAGAACAGAGGTCAGAGAACAGAGGTCAGAGGTCAGAGACCAGATGTCAGAGACGAGATGTCAGAGACGAGATGTCAGAGGTCAAGGATTAGTGATGAGTAATACTACATGGTGCTCAGGGTAAATCCAGCTCAATGCTTAATAATCGATGTTTAATTTTTAATGCTCAATTGTTAATATTCAATATTCAAGCTTTACTGATAATTGCTGGGCCTCAGGGTAAATCTCACTTCTCCGTCGCAAAAGCACTCCACGATTGCCATGGGGTGCAGATAACAGTAAGTATTCTGCTGTGGCTACCCGGTAGGATAGTTTATTTTTTTCGAGACCCTCCCTTTTTTCCTTTTGCGGCTTTTTTCTCCTCCTTTTCTCCCTCTTCGCCAAATTTCTTCAGTTTCTGGGCCAATTCGGCAAGCCTGTTGCTGACAAGATAGTTAATGGTGCCCTTAGGATAACTGCCATCAGGTTTTATTTTTCCGGCCTCTTTCCCGGTCATTATCTCTATGCCTTCATCAATTGTCTTTATTGCATAGATGGAAAATTTTCCCTCCTCAACAGCCCTTACCACATCCTTCCTAAGCATAAGGTCTTTTACATTACTCTGTGGTATCATTACCCCCTGATGGTTATTAAAGCCAATTTTTCTGCAGCAATCATAGAAGCCCTCAATCTTTTGATTCACTCCACCAATCGCCTGGACTTCTCCGTTTTGATTAACTGAGCCGGTAACCGCTATATTCTGCCTTAACGGCACACCAGAAATACTCGAAAGTAAGGCATATATCTCTGTAGATGAAGCGCTGTCACCGTCCACACCACTGTATGATTGCTCAAATGCGATACTGGCGCTTATGGTTAGAGGCTTATCCTGGGCATATTTTTTTCTCAAATATCCGCTTAAAATAAGAACGCCTTTGTTATGCGTATTACCAGACAGGTCTGCTTCTCTTTCAATATTTATAATACCTGATCTGCCGATAGAAGTAGATGCCGTGATACGGGAAGGCATTCCAAACATGTAGTCGCCAAGATTATAGACTGCAAGCCCGTTGACCTGTCCGACTGCCTCACCATCCGCATCAATCATCAAGGTTCCCCTGTCAATCATATCCTGTATATGCTCCTCAACCATATTGGACCTAAAAATCTTATCCTTTATGGCCCTGTCAACATGTTCCTCTTCGACAATCGTTTTGTTATCCTGGCTTGCCCAGTAGTCAGCTTCCCTGAGTAAGTCTGTAATAACAGGGAACCTGATCGAAATTTTTTCCTTTCTCTCTGTCATACGGACTGCATGTTCAATTAATGCGGCCACTGCCTTCTTATCAAACGGCCTTAATTCCTCCTCATCCTTCTTCATCTTTATAAACTCTGCGAATTGCATCATGGATTCTTCGTTGTTATTCATAGAGGTATCAAAGTCTGCCCTTACCTTAAAAATCTTTTTTACATCATCATCATAGAAGTAAAGAAGATGGTATAGATAAGCGTCTGATATAATAGCAACCTTGATATCAACCTCAACAGGCTCTGGCTTAAGGCCTGAGGTGGTAAAGAGATAAAATGGATCGTAGGTCTGAATTTCCATTTTTTCAGTTTTTAGCGAACGTTTAAGAGACTGCCATACGCCAGGCTCCATAATTGCGTCAAGAAGGTTTAGCACCAAATAACCCCCATTTGCCTTTATAAATGAGCCCGCCTTTATTTTAGTAAAATCGGTCTTCCAAACTCCGCTTCTGTCAACTACCTTCTCAATGCTTCCAAAAAGATTTTTATACGTGGGGTATGATTCAATGATTACAGGTGGTCCCTCCTGGTTTTCATTGTCTACCAAAAGGTTTACCTCATAAGGCAAAAAAGAATCGCCCTGGGCAATCACAAAAGGAAGGCCGGCAATAGCCTGCTGAGGCTGTTGCGTGAATATTTGAAGATTATTAGTCATATCCTCAATCATCTCATCCAGGTAATTGCTGACCTTTTCCCCCTTAAACTTCTTCCTTATCGGTGATGCTGTTTCATTGGCCATTTGCTTAAACATCAGGTGATCCATTTTTTCGACGTTTTTCTGAAGGCCTTTTTGCATATCCCTAAGCTCAAGGAATATCTGATCAATATCCTTTTTGAGCTCTGAGTACTTTGCCTTAATTTTCTCGAACTCATCCTTGGGATACCTGCCTTTCTCGACCATTGACTCAACCTCGTCGATATCCACCGGATTACCATCAATAAGAGGCATGATGCCAGGACGTCTAACCTGGCCAACCTGTATATCTACAAGGGAAAAACCTTGTTCTCGAACCTTTTTATCTAAATTTTTAAAGAACTCCTTACCTTTTTTTTCATATTCCTCCATTATCTCTTTTTTTCTATTGAGATAATCTTGACTTTCAAAGAGCTGCGGCACATCCCTTTTCAAGGCCTCTACAAAATCGTGGATTTCCTTTTTAAATACCCGACCCAAACCTGCCTTCAGTTGAATAAGTATAGGTGCTTCCGTGTTTTTGAAATTATTTACGTAACAAAGGTCTTCCGGCACGCCGCCCTTTTTCTTTGATATTTCCTCAAGCAATTTTTTAACAGTTGATAACCTGCCGGTGTGCGGAACACCAGTGACAAAAATATTATAACCTGGTTTGCTCATACCCATTCCAAAACGAAACGCCTCTACACCCCTTTTTTGTCCAATGATTTTTTCCAGAGGCTTAATATCTTCTGTAGTGTCAAATGGTAGTAAACCGAGATCAACCTTCCATCGAAGGTTATCAACAGGGACAAGGTGATCTGATTTTTCTTCCTGCATCTATAGTCTCCTTGATTTTGTAATTAATTCCTTATTTATTGAGCTGTTTCTTTGAACAAGCACGTAAAAACCCCAATGGAATAGAGCAACATGAGAAATGCTAAAAAAGATTTACGTGAAAAATTATGTTACCTTTATCTTGAAGGAGTGAGATATCTCTTTCCTTTGTTTGGGTATAACAATGGTCAAAATGCCATCCTTATAGGTTGCATTTACATCGTCAACCTTTGCGCGGCATGGAAGTTTAATGCGTCGAGAGAAAGAGATGACCTCTCTGTTCTCGCTATAACTGTTTTTATCTTCATTCATTGATTGCTTGGCCGCACTGCCGTTTATGTTTAAAAAATCCTCTGTAATAGAAACATCCAGATCTTTTAGATTCACCCCAGGTATATTAATAGTGAATATAAGGTAATCATCGTTATCAGATTGTTCAAATGTGGGGTAATCCCTAAAACTGCTTGGTAAAATATTCATTCCAAGATCATCGCATAACCTTAAAAAAAGGCGATCAATATCCTTTTTAAGCTTACCCATCTCTTGATCTTTCCATATGATAAGCCCTGGCATGTTAGGCCTCCTTACTAATACAAAAAAATATAGTTATTTGCTCTGCCTTCCGGCTGCCGAGCTTTTAAAAACAATAACAGCTCTTTATATTAAAATCTAATATCCTAAGATGCAAGGAAATTTTCTATAATTGAACATTTGGCAGGCTTAAAAACAGTATTGAAAAAATACTCATTGAAGAATAAATACTTTTATTCCGCCATGTTTAGCCAACATTAATTTGGACAATCCATTATTTTTAGTTTATAATTTTTTAAAATAATCTCTTGGTTGCGCAAGTTACCTCGTTTTATATATAAGATGTTTGAAAAGGCACTATTAGGTATGTATACTTATAAGAATTGCGTTTTAGAGGAATTCAGATTATGGATAGCAGCAGACAATATATAATTGACGAAATTACAAAAAATGATACATGGAGAATGTTTAACATAATGGCGGAATTCGTTGAGGGTTTCGATGTGTTACCTGAAGTCTATCCTGCTGTGACTATTTTTGGCTCAGCGCGCTCCCGCCCTAACTGTGATAATTACAAGGCCACGGAAAGGGTTGCTCATTTACTTGTAAAAAATAATTTCAATGTTATCTCAGGTGGTGGGCCAGGAATTATGGAGGCAGCAAATAAAGGGGCATCCGAGGCTGGAGGAAAATCAGTTGGATTGCATATACATTTGCCCAATGAACAGAAGCCAAATAAATATGCCAATGTAAGGCTTGATTTTAAATACTTTTTTATCAGAAAGGTAATGTTTGTGAAATATGCAGTTGCATATATCATTATGCCAGGTGGATTCGGGACTCTTGATGAGCTCTTTGAAGCCATAACATTAATTCAGACTAAGAGGATAAAAAGTTTTCCAGTCATCCTTATAAATTCAAAATATTGGAAGGGTTTAATTGACTGGATGAGAGAGACCTTAATTTCCGAGAAATCTATATCTGAATCAGACTTTCGCCTGCTAAATGTGGTAGATACCCCTGAGGAGGCAGTTGAAAAAATAAAAAGCATGGTGGTTATATAAGAGAAATTTGTTCTACCCATACAATTTCTTAATCCAAAGTCACCTTTCGATTTTACTGAGTAGATAGTAAAAGCCCCTATAAAAAAAATCAAAAAACCGAGAAATTTGCCACAAAACCCTGTAATTTTTTAGATAAGGTCATAATGATAAAAATCCTTGCCATATATGGAAGCCCTCGACGAAAGGGGAATACATCTGAGCTGTTAAAAAGAGCCGTTCAAGGTGCAACTGAATCAGGCGCGCAAGTTGAAGAGATATTCCTGCGAGACTTAAAAATTTCGCCATGCCTTGAAATATATGGATGCAAAAAAACAGGCCGATGTGTAATTAACGATGATTTCCAGGATGTTTATGACAAAATTCTATCGTCACACGGTATTATACTTGCCTCACCAATATTTTTTTACATGGTAAGTGCACATACAAAAATTTTAATGGACCGTTGTCAGTCCCTATGGGTAAAAAAATATTGGCTAAAAAATATGCCCATAGAAAATAAGAGCAATACAAAAAAAGCCCTTTTTATTTCAGTAGGGGCAACCAGAGGCAAAAGGCTTTTTGATGGTGTGCTTCTTGGTGTTCGCTATTTTTTTGATGCCATTGATGTTGAACTCTGGAAGAGCATTTTATATAGAGGCCTGGATTTGGAAGGTGATGTATTAAATCACCCAGACTATCTGGAAGAGGCATACAGCTCGGGCAAGGAACTAGTAAATATTGTGCAGGATAGTCTTAGGTAAAATAACGGCTGATATGCTGCAACAATAGGTAGCCAGCAGGCAGAGGCCAGGGATCAGGGGTCAACAGTCAGAGAACAGAGGTCAGAGGCCGGCAGCCAGGGACCAGTCCTGCCTTCGGCGGGATCAGAGACCAGAGGTCAGAGGTCAGAGGCCAGGGACCAGAGATCAGGCATCAGTGATGAGTAATACTACATGGGCCTCAGGGTAAATCCAGCTTAATGCTTAATAATCAATGTTTAATGTTCAATGTTCAAGGTTCAAGGTTTAAGATTTAAGGTTTCATGATAATTCCTGGGTTTTCAGGGTAAATGCAGGTTAATGCTTAGTGTTC
>CAYMVB010000178.1:0-5923 GCA_964393665.1 uncultured Desulfobacteraceae bacterium
AAAGGCCGATGGGCACAACAAATAAAATCTCTGTGAACTCTGTGACTCTGTGGTGAATAAGCTTTTCACTGCCGCATAATCTGGTTTACCATTTGGTAATAAGTCAAGGTTGGTTGATTAGCCCCCTTTAAGCGGGCTCAATGGTCATTGAGCCAGCCTTAATGATACATCTCCATGTAAAACCTCTATCTTTTCTCCGTTATCACGCCTGAGAACAAGGCGGCCATCTTCATGAATGCAGTCAACAACGCCCTCATCGATAACCTCAGAGGAAAGTATTGTTACGCGCCTTCCAATTACCAGAGAATAGCCTATCCACTCCTTGTAGATTTCACGTCTTTTGCTGCTCTTGAGCATCCTGTAGATCTCATCAATATGGCCTAAAATAGATTGGATAAGTGTAACCCTGGAAACGTTTCTGCCCAGACTTACAGATATACTGGTGGCGCTATCTTTTATTTCCGGGTACCATGACGGGTTAAAATTAACGTTTAATCCAATGCCTACAGCAGCAAAAGTAACATTGCCATGATCTGTGTTAAACTCTGTAAGTATGCCCCCAATTTTTTTATTCTTACTATAGATATCATTAGGCCACTTTATATGCGAATGCAGTCCGGTTGTATTTGTTATAGCCTTAACCACGGCAAGGGATGCGAGCATAGTCAGTGAGAATATCTTTGATACCTCCAGTTCAGGGCGGAAGATAACAGACATGAGAATGTTCGTGCTTGATGGTGACACCCAGGTTCTGCCCAGCCTGCCTCGCCCCTTTACTTGCTCATCGGTTATTACAACTGTTCCTTCTTCCGCCCCTTCTGCTGCGAGGTTTTTTGCGATCACATTGGTGGACTCCGTTTTTTGATAGTAATGCACCTCTTTGATAAAGGACAGGGAGTGCAGGCCATCCTTTATTTTAGATGGAGAAATTTTATCTGAAGAAAGGCTCAAGCGGTCTCCTGATCACGGTTTACAATTGATGAAAGGACGTGATGTCACCATTTTTTTCTTCTACCATGGGAACAATGCTGCTAACATACCGGAAATTTTACCTATTCAGCCACGAATCCGCGAAGACACGAAGAAAAGACTGATATCACGATAACAATACCTGTGTCTTAGGGTTTTCTTACATATCTATTACGGCTTACGTAATCATACGTTTACATAATAAGAGCCTCAACGTAGAAGGTCAATATCTAATAATGTAATGGAGGGCAAAAAAGATTTGACAAATAGTACAGTGCGGTTTAATGTGCGTATATACTATGTATTACAAAGTTATGTCAGGCGAAAGCCATCCCGACTTTGGGGTGGCTTTTTGTGTTTTTTGGGTTAGTGAAACGAGGGCCTTGCCCTGGAAAAAGCCTTTTCAAGGCATAGTTCTGACAGCATTGCTTGGCTATTTTTTACCTGCCGGGTGAAAGGTTATGTCCATAGTAGGGGAGGAGATTATGAGAAAAACGATTTTTACTTTTTTTGTGTGTTTGTTAGCAGTTCTATTGCTCATGTCAGGCAGCGCCAGCAGCGCTGCGGAATATATCCATATAGGGGCTACTGTTTCACAGACAGGGCATTTTTCAACAGAGATAGGGCCCTTTAAGCGCCTGATGAATGCGTGGGCCGATCTTGTTAACGCCCAGGGTGGCATCCTGCTCAAGGAGTATAACAAGCGCCTGCCTGTAAAATTCACTGTCTATGACGACAAGAGCGATGAGGCTACCGTCAGGAAGTTTTATGAGCGGCTGGTTACTGTGGATAAGGTGCATCTTCTTTTGGGCCCATACAGCAGCCCCCTTACCTTTGCTGCCAGTACAGCCGCTGAGAATCATAAGGTCCCTTTTATTGGTACAACCGCAAATTCACCTAAAATATACGATCGGGGCTTCACGTGGATTGTCACAGTCATTGATCTGGGCTCACGATATACGTACCGTTATTGGGATATGCTGAAAGGTGAAGGAAAGGCAAAGAGTGTTTCTTTTGTGGTTGAGGACACGATTCATCCGTTGGGTGTTTTTGATGGCTCCAGAAAGTTTGCTGAAGAAATTGGGCTTGAAGTCTTATCAAGCGACATCATTCCAGCAAGAACCCGTGATTTTACGCCGGTTATCGCCAAACTGAAGAAAAAAGACCCCGACATTGTCTTTGTTTCTTCAAACATTCCCTTTGCAGTAAATTTTATTAAACAGGCCAGGGAGATGAAATGTAATCCGCGGGAGTACCATTGCATTCACCACAGCGGGGTCTTTTTGAGGCCTTTAGGAAAGAGCGCTGAATCCATAATCGGACAGTCTTACTGGGTGGAGGGAATGAGAATAGGTGATGTCAAACTCATCCATGATGTGCTCAAGAAGGCGGAAATCAGCGAACCAATGTATCCCTGGTCACCTGTATGGGTGGCGGCATTCCAGGTCATACAATCTGGTATTCAAAAAGCCGGGACTCTCAATAATACCGTTTTGATGGATGCCTTAAAGAACCTTACTATTGAGACGGTATTGGGCAGGGTTTACTTTCACGAAACAGGATATGGGTCCATCAATACCTATCCTTCTCAAATCCAGAATGGCTCCTACAAGGTTTTATACCCGCCGGAGATAGCTACAGGAAAACACATCTACCCGCGGGCAGCCTGGAATTGATAGATAGTAGGTCAAAATTGCTATGGTGTCACAATTTTTTCAGGTCTTTACAGGGGGAATTTTATTAGGGGGCATATATGGTTTTGCCGCATTCGGCCTTTCCATTACCTTTGGTGTCCTGAATATACTCAACTTAGCCCATGGAGATTTTCTTATGCTCGGATCTTTGGTGGGTTACCGTATCTTTTTAAGTTTCGGCATAAATCCTTTTATTATAGCAATACTAATCATACCACTATTTGTAATAATTGGTGTTGGGTTTTATCTCCTGCTGCTAAAGCCCATCAGCGGGAAGCCGCCAAACCAATTGCTTACAGCGTCTGTTCTCATTACCTTAGGGGCTTCTATAGTTATTGAAGATCTAACCTCCTTTTTTTGGCCCCACCCCATAACCGGGATCGATTATTCATTACCTTCGCTTGAGCTATATGGGCTGGTGATCTCGGAAACACGGCTTTTCATCCTGCTGTTTTTACTGATTCTGGCCATTTCTATTCAGCTTTACCTGCAGAAGACTTACATGGGGAAAAGCATAAGGGCCATTACTCAGTGCCGGGGGGGCGCGAGATTGATTGGGATTCCAATATCTCGTATTTCAGCCTTGACTTTTGGCTTGGGGGTTGCCATTGCTGCCTCCGCAGGCGTTTTTTACATAACGCTTTTTACCGTGACACCGGTAATCGGGATACCGTTAACAGTAAAATACATGTGTATTGTAGTGCTGGGAGGATTAGGCAGCCTGACAGGATCTGTGATGGGAGGTATTATTTTAGGCGTTGCTGAGTCCTTAACGGCTTACTGGCTTGGGGCTGAGTGGTCTCCTGCTGTTTCGTTTATGTTATTAATCTTGATCCTTATGATTAAACCGGAAGGTCTTTTAGGAAGAAAGTGATGAGCTGGATACAGAGGAAAAACCTTTACCTGATTGCGATTCTATTTTTGTGTGTTCTGGCTGCCTTGCCCTTGCTGGCTTCATCCTATGCTTTAATGTGGGTTTTTTTGATGGCAGTCTACCTTACCCTTGCCCTCAGTTATGACATTGTGGGAGGTTTTTTAGGTTACATGAACCTGGGGCACTCTGCATCCTTTGGCTTGGGGGCGTATAGTACCGCCATACTGCTCAACCATGATTTTGGCCTTGCCCTTGCACTGTTTTTGGCTACCGTTTTTACAGCAGCCTTTGCCGCTATCGTAAGTTATCCTTTTTTCCGCTTGCGTGGTGCCTATTTCGCCCTTGCAACCTTTGGCTTAATCGGCCTGATGGAGGTTTTAGCCACAAACCTTCAACATGTAACCGGGGGTTCTGGCGGCATATCAACGCCACCTGGTGATTATATGGTGCCGGCATATTACCTGTCGCTTGTAGCGGCCAGTGGAACAGTAATCCTTAGCTATTTCCTTGGCCGCTCCCGGTTCGGGCTAGCCCTTTTAAGCATCCGCGAAGATGAGGAGGTTGCTCGTTCTTTTGGGGTGCCCACGTTCCCTTACAAAAGCCTGTCTCTTGTTATCAGCTCTGTGCCGGCCAGTTTGGTAGGCGGAATTTATGTATGGAATGTAACCTATATGAGCCCTTCGGCTGCTTTCGGCCTGGAGATCGCACTTAGTCCGGTTGTAATGGCCATGCTTGGAGGGACAGGGATTACACTTGGGCCTTTCGTTGGGGCGGCATTTATAACCCTTATACAAGAGCTACTCTGGATAAAGGTCGCGTACTTTCATGTAACCATTTATGGGATATTGCTGGTATTGTTGGGACTGTTTATGCCGGGTGGCCTTTTGCGGACTCGGTGGCTTTGGCCCGTCGTTCAACGTCTTGGTTTTGGGGAAAAGATCGATTATTTCAAGAAACAGGGAACACTGCAAACGTAAAAATGATATGACCTATTTGTTAGAATGTAAAGGTGTTACGAAAAATTTCGGTGGGCTTGGAGCCTTGAAGGATATCAATATACAGGTTACGAAAGGCGAAATCATTGGTATCATTGGGCCTAATGGAGCAGGGAAAACCACCCTGTTCAACATTATTGCCGGGGCACTGCCGCCGAGTTATGGAAAAGTCTTTTTTAAGGGTCACGAGATTTCTGAAAAGCCTGCGGCTGAGGTATGCCGCCTCGGAATTGCCAGAACATATCAGATAGTTCGCCCCTTCAATTCCCTTACCACACTGGAAAACATCTTGATAGGCTTATCTTTCGGGAGGATAAAGCCTCCAACCTATAAAAAGCGGATTATCGAGGCCATGAATATTCTTACTTTCATGGGGCTGGAAACCAAGGCAAACAATGCCGCGGAAACCCTTACCTTAGTGGAAAAGAAATATTTGGAGATGGCCAGGGCCATGGCTACATCGCCGGAAATTTTACTTCTGGATGAAGTACTCTCTGGGTTGGGGCCTGCCGAAACAGTGCACGCTATGGATACCATCCGACAGATCCAAGCCTTTGGGGTTACGGTCATCATGATCGAGCACGTTCTCCGTGTTATCATGGAATTATGTCATCGGGTCATTGTACTTAACTACGGTGTCAAGATTGCTGAAGGTAGACCAAGCAAGGTTGCTAGTAATCCAGAGGTGGTGGAGGCCTACATAGGAAACTTTGGAATGGATGAGCAGGAGACATTGAATGCTTAAAGTGGATAAAATCAATGTATGTTATGGGTTGTTCCAGGCATTGTGGGATGTATCTTTTGAGGTGCAAAAAGGTGAAATCGTGAGTTTTTTAGGTTCGAATGGGGCTGGTAAAACGACCGCTATAAAAACAGTTCAAGGGATGTTGAGGGCTAGCTCTGGAGAGATCCTTTTCATGGATACCTTCATAGATAGATTAGACTCTCATAACATCGTAGGGCTGGGCCTATCCCTGGTTGCTGAAGAACGTCTTCTCTTCCCCTCTATGAGTGTCCTGGAAAATTTAGAATTAGGGGCGTATTCACAGAGGGCACGAGCGGTTCGAAGGCAGAGCCTGGAATGGATATACGATCTTTTCCCTGTTTTAAAAAAATGCAGCAAGCAAAAGGCCTATACGCTTTCAGGCGGAGAGCAGCAAATGGTGGCTATTGGCCGGGGCCTTATGGCCAAACCAAAGCTGCTCATGATGGATGAGCCCTCTTTAGGGTTAGCGCCTCTTTTTGTTGGGCAATTATTTAAGGCAATAGAGATGATACATAAACAGGGTGTGTCTATCCTCGTAGCGGAGCAAAATGTGAACATTTCCTTAAGGATTTCAAAAAAGGCCTATGTTTTTGAAAACGGACGGGTAATTTTAAAAGGGGGAGCC
>CAYMVB010000179.1:0-3320 GCA_964393665.1 uncultured Desulfobacteraceae bacterium
ATATGACATTGATCACAGAAAATATTCGACACTTCAAAAGGGTGCCGGGCTTAAAGATTGAAAATTGGCTCTCATGATCCTAATCAAATCCTATTCTTCAAGACCTTTGAAAAATTCAAAAAACCGTTAAACTCCCCTTTTGCTAACAAGATTTTATAAAAATTGTCACCTTCAGGTCTAATGTAATGGTCTTTTAGGATTATCTCCTCTTGATGGTGACAGCCAAAAAACAGAAATGGCTCCATGGTTTATGAGAAAATCTGAATGCATGACGACCTGGAAAAGCTGCTAATCTGGCAAGGGAAAAATCGCCACCCCACAAGCCCGTATATTTTCTGTCATATGAATGAGAAAAGTAGATGGTATGGTAAACCTTATGTGGCCCGATGGAAGTTTCTAAAAAAATTATGTAGGGAGGCTGATGTGGAGCCTTTTGGGTATCACGATATACGGCACACAGTCGCAAAATACCTCAACGATCTACAAAAAGTAGGATTAAAGAAGGTTCAACAAGTTTTACGCCACCGGAAACAGACCACAACCGAGATTTATGTCGAGGGGAATTATATAGATACAAAAGATGCTGTAAAATTGCTTGAAATTGAAAATCTTAAAAATCTTTCTTAAAATCCACTCAGTTTTTCACTCAGTAAAAGAAAAAGGAGCTAAGCGATATAGCTTAACTCCTTGATTTTACTTGGCGTCCCCAATCCCGATGGAATCGGGATGTTCCACAGTCTTTGAATCCCGCCGTTGGGCGGGACGTGAAAGGCAGTCCTTTCACGCATCAACACAAAAAATGCTATCAGCTCACTGGGAGGAAATCGCCTCACGCTGCATTCTTTAAGCGTCCCCAACCGGATTTGAACCGGTGTTGTCGGCGTGAAAGGCCGATGTCCTGGACCTGGCTAGACGATGGGGACATTATCATCTTTTTTACTATACCCGTGATAAGAGCCTTGAAATTAGTCTTTGTTCCAAGAATCGCACTTCATAAAATTAATTTCTCAACTTCCATAAAACTTGCAAAAAGCTCTCCACATACGTAGAATAAAAAATAACTCAAGCAAACGTGGGAATATATACAATAATGCAGAAATTTATGCAAGAGTATTTATTATAACGAGAAAATTTTGATCTTATTTTATTGTAAACTGTAAAAGCAAAAGAAAACGTCTTAGTTAGTCATAGCAATATAGCATATAAATGTAACTTTTGCTCTTTTGAAATGTTCATTATAGTATTTCCTTATTTGCCCCTTTTCCTGTTTCTCTAGTACAAGAAGAGAGATTAACAATTGGTAAGTATATTGTAGGAATAGACTTGGTGCAACATATAGAAAATAAAAGGATAGACTGCCATAAGTGTGAATACTACTATGTTACGTGGGATAAAAAATTTCCTCATGGATGCAAGGCTATGGGATTTAAATCTATGCACCTTCCATCTGTAGTAGTATTTGCTAGCTCAAAGAGGGAGTGCCTTTTATTTAAAAAAAAGAATTTTTTAAAAAAGAAATAATGTGAAAAAAGAAAAAAAGTGCAGGCAAAAATTTTAGAAAATTAAAAATTTAAATTAGAAGTTTAAACATTGCATTTTGGTGGAGCTTAGCATGAGATTACTTATGATATACGCAGACCGTTTTTATTATAAAACTGCAGTCAAAAATTTGGAAACTGCTTCAGAACAATACGAGCAGAAGGAGATAGAAAAAGCGCTTATTGGTTTTGTTCATATGGAGGCTGCAGATGAAGAAAACACCTCTGCTATTGAAACCAAGGTTGTAAAAAACCTCAAGTGGGCTGCAAGAAAGAATGACACCCAGGTAATCGTCATCCATTCCTTTGCGCACCTTGCAGAAACCAAGGCATCCCCCAATGCCACCAAACAATTATTAGAAAACACGGAAAAACGCCTGGGTGAGGCCGGCTATAAAACGTATCAGACACCTTTTGGATATTTTCTGGATCTTGATATTAAAGCACCAGGGCACTCCTTTTCACGATTATTTAAAGAAATAACCTAAACCAGGAAATGTATAAAAAAGCAGCTCAAATTATTAAGAACGCAAAAAGAGTAACTGCCTTCACCGGTGCAGGAATATCTGTTGAGAGCGGCATACCTCCATTCCGTGGGCATAATGGCCTATGGAACAAATACAATCCTGTTTTTCTTGATATTGGATATTTCAGAAATCATCCACGGGAATCATGGAGGCTAATCAAAGAAATATTCTACGACTTCTTTGGTCAAGCAAAGGCAAATAATGCTCATTACTCGCTAGCTAAAATGGAAAGGGCTGGGTTATTACAGTCGATTATTACCCAAAACATAGATAATCTTCACCAAGAGGCAGGGAGCCAGACTGTATATGAGTTTCATGGAACATCCAGAACACTGGCCTGTATTAATTGTGGCAGAAAGGTAGAGGTTTCTACCGCAGATTTAAACAATTTACCACCAACCTGCCCAACATGTGGCGGTATCTTAAAACCTGATTTTGTATTTTTTGGAGAACCCATTTCAGAACCTGCGAACACACTTTCCTTCCGAGAAGCTACAAGCTCGGATGTTTTTTTAGTAGTAGGAACCACTGGTGAAATAATGCCTGCATCTGTTATACCGCATGTTGCAAAAAAGAATGGCGCTGTCATAATTGAGGTGAATATCGAAGAATCAAATTATACACACCAAATCGCTGATATATTTATTCGGGATCGCGCCACAATTGCGATGAATCGCTTAGCTGAAGAGCTGGGAGCTTAATCAATATTTTGCCTTCCTCGATCTTTTGATTCATTTTGTTTAGTTTTATTATATTCCGCTATACTAAACAGTTCCCGAGATCGGCATTTTGACGGGCAAGCTAAACAGTAATCAAGACTAAAAAAGCCTTCTTTGGTTTACCAATAAAAAAGGAGTTACTAAATTTTTGTAACCCCTTTCATTTTCTGGCGGGGACGACGGGACTCGCCATACGGTCCCGCCCCCGGGCGGGGAACCCGCGACCTTCCCGTCATGTCTGACGGGACGTTCTAACAAGGCTTTCAATGTAATCCTTGCTTTTTCTGGCCTTGATTTCTCTCTCTAACCTCATTGCCTCAGCCCGGTCCCGGCATTTTTCCCAGTACACCAATTCCCAGGGGCGCTTAGTCTTTGTATATTTCGATCGCCCTTGGTTATGCCGCTCAAGGCGGGAGTTTACATCCTGTGTTGAGCCAACATAGTAGGTGTCTTCTTTGATACTTTTTAAGATGTAAACAAAATAGGGCATTGCTAAATAGATAAAGGGTCAGTTCATCTCACTGACCCTTTCATTT
>CAYMVB010000180.1:0-4804 GCA_964393665.1 uncultured Desulfobacteraceae bacterium
AAAATAATCAGATACGCCTTTTTCTTTAGTTAAAATAACCGCATCTCCCGCTGGTATTCCATAATCCTTTATTATCCTGTTCGCCTTTTGTTCAGGGAGTTCCGGAATTTCCTTCGTCAGCTTCTCAATATAGCCTCGATCAAGTTCAATGTCTACTAAATCGGGTTCTGGAAAATACCGGTAATCTGGCGCATTCTCCTTGCTCCTCATAGGAACCGTCACCTTGCTTACTTCATCATACAGTCTTGTCTCCTGGGTAATAGTTTCCCCGGCCCTGAGTTTTTCTGACTGCCTTTTTATCTCATATGCAAGCGCCTCTAAAACTAATTTAAAGGACGCCATGTTTTTCATCTCAACCCTGTTTCCAAACTCCTTGGAACCCTTCTGTCTTAGAGATATGTTCGCATCACAACGAAGTTCACCCTTCTCCATCCTGCATTTGCTAACGCCTATATGCCGCAGTATCTGCCGTATTTTCTCCAGGTAAAGCCTTGCCTCCTTTAAAGATCGTATCGGGTTTCTCGTATGATCAGCTACAACCTCAATCAAGGGGACACCCGCCCTGTTAAAATCAACAAGGCTATATGTAGATGTCTTTAATGAGCCTGAAGCATGTAATAATTTACCTGCATCTTCCTCCAGATGGACACGTTTTATGCCTACCTTATACTCTTCCCCATTATCGTCCATTATCTCTAAAAACCCGTCTGTGCAAAAAGGGAACTCGAATTGGGATATTTGATAGCCCTTAGGCAAGTCAGGGTAAAAATAGTTCTTTCTGGCAAAGCCGGCATGGTCAGCAATATTGCAATGTAAGGATAATCCCGCCCTGATACAATATTCAACAGCCATACGGTTTAGCACCGGAAGGGCTCCGGGCTGTCCCGTGCAAACAGGACAAATATTCGTGTTGGGTGGTGCGTCAGAATTTGTTGAGCACGTACAAAAAAGTTTTGTTCTGGTATCAAGCTCGGCATGTACCTCAAAGCAGATGATAACATCAAAATCCATTTATCTGCCTCTCTTTAATAGCTGGTATGCGTATGCTACACGAAGCACCATTTCCTCATCAAATGGCCTTCCTATTATTTGAAGACCAACCGGCAATCCATCTTCGGAGCAATCCACACTTATCCCTGGAAGACCGGCAAGGTTCAGAGACACGGTGTATATATCAACGAGATACATCTGCAAAGGTTCATTAATCTTCTCTCCTATATTAAAGGCGACGGATGGCGATGTAGGTGTAATAATGCAGTCAACCGACTTAAATGCGTCTTCAAAATCATTTTTTATCAATGCCCTCACCTTTTGTGCCTTTACATAATAAGCCTCATAATACCCTGCGGACAATACATATGTGCCAAGCATAATCCTTCTCTTTACCTCGCTTCCAAAGCCCTCGCTCCTGGTCCTCTCGTACATTTCCATTATGTCTGATGCGTCTCCCTCCGCTCTGAGACCGTACCTTACACCATCGTATCTGGAAAGATTGCTGCTTGCCTCTGCTGTAGCAATAAGATAGTACGCGCTTATAGCATATCTCGTGTGCGGCAGGGAGATATCAACAATCTCCGCCCCTTGACTGCTCAGGGCTTTAACCGCACCCATAACGTTTTGTTTCACCTTATCATCAAGGCCTTCAACAAAATACTCTTTAGGCAGCCCGATTCTTATCCCTTTGATATCCTTTTTTAAGGCCTCGGTAAAATCAGGTGTTCTTATGTTGGCAGAGGTTGTGTCCTTTTCATCGAATCCGCATATACAATTCAGCAGAATCGAGCAGTCTTCCACTGTTCTACATAGGGGCCCGATCTGATCCAAAGATGACGCATAAGATATCAAACCAAACCTGGAAACCCTTCCATATGTCGGTTTCATGCCTGCTATGCCACAAAAAGAGGCCGGCTGCCTTATAGACCCCCCTGTGTCACTACCTAAGGCCAGGACTGTTTGGCCTGCTGCGACAGCGGCCGCTGACCCCCCGCTGGATCCGCCCGGGACTCTTTCCGGATCCAATGGATTCAAAACAGGACCAAATGAACTATTCTCATTGGAAGATCCCATGGCAAACTCATCCATATTGGTTTTTCCTACTATTACTGCGCCCTCCCTTATAACCCTCTCGATCACCGTTGCATTATACGTGGGCATGTAATTATTCAGTATGTTTGAGCCACATGTGGTTCTTGCTTGCTTCGTGCATATGTTATCTTTAACAGCAATAGGTATGCCATTCAATGGCAAGGTTTTTTCCCTTTTGCTGAATCTTTTATCTGCAATATCAGCCTGCCTTAATGCCCCTTCACGGTCTAAGGTTATAAATGCGTTAATAGTGTCTTTGTCTTCATCAATCCTTTTAAAAACAGATTCCGTTATCTCCCTAGAGCTAATGTCCCCTTTATGTAACATATCTGCCAGGTCCGACGCGCTTCTGTCACATAATTCCATACCCTAACCCTCTAATATTTTCGGTACCTTAAAATAGTCTTTTTCCCTGACCGGAGCATTAGACAGCATATCCTCACCCTCGCTTACCTTGTCAGTGTTGTCATCACGCCATACATTTTTTATCTCCAGGACATGGCTCATGGGCTTTACATCTTCTGTATCTAATTCCTTTAATTCGTTCACATAATGTAATATAGTATTCAGGTCTTTTTTGTATAACTCTGACTCCTCTTCGTTAATACTGAGCCTTGCCAACCTCGCTATATTTTGTATCTCTTCCTTTGTAATTCTATCCACATCTATTTCGACGCCTTGCCCATCATGAGTTTGCCGTTCTTTTGCCGTGCTCCTCATTATATCAACTTCAGGGCCTAATCCCAGTTCTTTTAGCTGCTCATCGCTAACCCTTGAAGGCGCCTGCGTGAGCGGGCAGAAGGCACGCCTGTTCTTTGGAAAGGCGATAACATCTCTAATTGAATGGGCCTTTACTATCATTGATATAACCCTATCCATACCCAGAGCGAGTCCCCCATGAGGTGGTGTCCCGTACTCTAACGCACTAAGAAAAAAGCCAAATTTATCGTTTATCTGCCGTTTGCTTAATCCAAGGGCCTCGAATATTCTTTTCTGAGTGCTCATGCTATGTATGCGGATACTCCCTCCCCCTAGTTCCTCTCCATTCATTACCAGGTCATAAGCCCGAGACTTAAGGGCTAAAAGCTGTTCTGTATCCTTTGGATTAAATTCCTCTTTATCAGGCATAGTAAAAGGATGGTGCTGGGAGGTTATCTTTCCATCCTTGAAATCAAATAATGGAAAATTTGTAACCCAGAGGGGGCAATAATAATCATGGGGAATTAACCCCAGTCTCTCCGCCATGTGATTGCGAAGACTATATAATACCTTATTGACCTTATCGAGGGATTTATCGCCAACCATAATAAAGACGTCCCCATTATCAGCATCAAAACATTGCATAAGCTGCTTTTGTTCTGCTTCACTGAAAAATTGGACAATATTGGACTCTAATCTGCCCTCAACCACCTTCATCCAGCTCATACCCCTGGCTCCGAAAGATGGTGCTATCTTCATCGAATACTCGTTTTGAAGCACTTTCTTGCTGAGCTTCTTTGCCCCACCCTTAATACAGAAGCCTTTAACTCTGCCACTACCCGCTGCAATCTTCTGAAATATTGCGTATCCGGAGTCCCTTACAATATCAGTGACATCATAAAAGCTCATACCAAACCTGAGGTCAGGCCTGTCCGTGCCATACCTATCCAAGGCCTCCTGATATGTCATCCTGGGAAAGGGCCTTGACAGGCTGATATTGCCCAGGCTAAAAATCCTTGCTATCAGCTCCTCTATAACCTCATATATAAACTCCTCATCTATAAAGGAGGCCTCCAAGTCCAACTGGGTAAATTCAGGTTGACGGTTCGGCCGTAAATCCTCATCTCTAAAACACTTTGCGATCTGGAAGTATCTATCCATGCCGCTGATCATGAGTATCTGCTTAAGAAGCTGCGGTGATTGTGGCAAGGCATAAAATTTACCATGATGTACTCTGCTTGGCACAAGATAATCTCTCGCTCCCTCTGGTGTGCTTTTTGTAAGTAAAGGCGTTTCTATCTCTATAAAATGAAGTCCGTGAAGATAGTCCCTTATGGATTTTATAATCTCATATCTCCTCATGAATAAGCTTTGTATGGAAGGCCTGCGCAGATCTAGATATCTATATTGAAGCCTTAGGTCTTCATCCACGTTGCTCGGCCCTTCCTTAACCTCCTCACCAAACACCATCGCCTTCTCAGATATCTGAAACGGAAGCCTTTTAGATTTGGACAGCAAGACTACTTCCGTGGCAAACACCTCTATGTCACCTGTATCCAGGTTAGGGTTTTCTCTGCCCTTTTCCCTTATGACAACATCTCCTTGAACCTCTATTACGTACTCTTCTCTGAGAAGCCACGCTAAATTTCGGTTTTTTTCTATAATAGTTGGGTCAAATACCGTCTGTACGATACCGCTTATGTCTCTCAGATGAATAAACAAGATATTACCATGGTCGCGGATCGCGTCTACCCATCCCATTAGCCTGACCTTTTTGCCTTTATGCGATGGGTTAAGTGTCCCGCAATAGTATCTCTGTCTCCACTTCATAAAAATAACCCCGATATATTGAAAGCTGAAATTTTTCTCGTATACTGTATGCTGAAATTTACCGCAAGCGTTCACAGGTTAAAAGGTTTCCCGCTGAAAGCGGGATTCAGGGTTGTTTTACCCTTTGTAGCCTTGGCTGCCTATGCGATGCACGCAGATAGGCTTTAACCCAGAACACAGAACCCTTGAA
>CAYMVB010000181.1:0-14454 GCA_964393665.1 uncultured Desulfobacteraceae bacterium
TCATTTCTATTTTTCATATATCTAAACACCTTATCCGTCAGGACCTTACTATCAAGATATCTCTCTAAAATAATATCCGCCCCCCCAACCTTTACTAAGTTCATAGCATTAATTTCCTGATGCCCATGACTCGCATAAGGATAAGGAATAAGGATAGAGGGTTTTCCAAGTGCTGCTAGTTCTGCCACAGTTGTAGCGCCCGCACGACAAATAATGAGGTCTGCCCTTGAGTACGCCGATCTCATATCCTCTATAAAGGCCGATACCTCCACATCAATGCCGAGCATTTCATATTCACGAACCACTCTTTTAAGATCTGCTTTACCTGTTTGATGAATTAAAAATGGAACAGCATCTTGCTCCTTCAATTCCTTGATCATAGATATAACAGCATCATTCAAACGCTTCGCCCCCTGGCTACCTCCCATAACAAGAATAACAAACCTTTTATCAATTCGTGGCTGCTTAATCGGCTGCAAAAGCTCCATTCTTATGGGGTTTCCACTTAAAAATAACTTACCTCTCCTTAGATATCTTCTTGTCTCCTCAAAGGATATGAATACACGTTTTACAAAAGGTGAAAGAATTCTATTTGTCAGGCCTGGAAGCGAATTTTGCTCATGCAAAACTGTAGGCACTCTAAAGAGCAAGGCCATTAAACATACAGGCCCAGAGGTATATCCCCCTAAGCCAAATACCAATTGAGGTCTAAAATCTTTTATGATAAAAAATGACTGTGCCGATGCTAATATCACCTTGTAAAATGTCTTAGTTAGGCCTAAAAGCCTTTTCCCCATTAATCCTTCAACATCTATGGATTTAAACCCAAAACCAGCCTCGGAAATTATTTTATGCTCCATTTCTCTTTTCCCCGTTATAAATAGAATAGATACCTTGCTACACCTTTTTTTCAACTCGCGCCCAACTGCAATTCCTGGGAAGAGGTGGCCCCCGGTGCCACCGCCAGAAATTATCACCCTTACTTCTTTGTCTTCCTCCCTCTTATAATCAGCAAATGATACGTTGTGGTGCATATTTTTCATAAAACTTAGTAATTAAAGGCCTTTTTCGAGATATTCATCAGTATCCCCATACCAATAAAATTAATAACAAGGGAAGAGCCTCCATAGCTCACAAAAGGTAAGGCCAAGCCTTTTGTTGGCAAAAGGGCCATAACAACTCCCATATTGACTATTACCTGAATCGCCAGCATAATCGAGATACCCAACGCAAGATACGTTCCAAATAGCTCAGGGGCATTGAGGGCAATCTTAATTCCCCTAAATACCAAAATTGTAAAAAGAACTATCAAGATGCTAATACCCAAAAATCCTATTTCCTCACCTATAATTGGCAGAATGAAATCTGTATGAGGCTCTGGGAGATAAAAAAGTTTCTGTTTGCTGCCCCCTATACCAACACCAGTTAACCCGCCTGATCCAAAGGCATACAATGAGTGTATTATTTGGAAGCCTGATCCGGTTGGGTCTTTCCATGGATTTAAAAAGGCTAAAAGCCGCTCAACTCTGTAGGGAGCAAGGGAGGTAATATAGTAAAAAACCGGCGCAAGCATACCTGAAAAAAGAACGATGTATCCCAAATTTACGCCGCCTATAAATAGAAGCACCAACATCCAAACGGCAATAATAGCCGCCGTACCAAGGTCAGGCTGTGGAAGTATAAACCCAATAAATACTGCGGCTACAATTACATGGGGCATTAGCCCATAACGTATAGTGCCCATAGCATGAGAATTTTTACTCATACTGTAGGCGAAAAAGATAGCTAAAGACAGCTTCGCTACCTCGGAGGGCTGAACGGAGATAAAACCTAACCTGATCCACCGATACGCACCCCCTATCTTTGACTTCACACCAGGAATAAAAAGCAATATCATTAATGCCAAGCTAAGGCCTAAAAAAAAGTACGTAAATTTTTTATACACTAAGTAATTAATATTTGTTACTGATACCATAAGCAGAAGACCTAAAAGGCAGAACATAACCTGTTTCCTGAGATAAAAATATTGATCTCCGAACCTCTTTTCTGCAAGAATTGAACTGGCACTAAAAACAGCAATCAATCCAATTCCAATCAGAAATAGAACAGTGATCAAGATAAATGGATCATAGCTATATTTATCTTCACCTTTACCCATTATCCTTTAACCTCTTAACCGCCGCCTTAAACATATCTCCCCTCTGCTTATAGTCATTAAACATGTCAAAACTCGAGCATGCCGGCGCAAGGAGAACAACATCTCCTTCAGCTGCCTCATTAAAAGCAGTCCATACAGCCCCACCCATGTCTTTTACCTTAATCCAGGGTATCGTAATGTTAAAAGACTCTGCTAATATATCACGTGCCTCTCCTAATAAAACCACAACCTTTACCCTGCCTAAGGCTGATTTAACAAGAGGGCTGTAGTCACTACCTTTATGTCTTCCACCAGCTATTAATACAATCTGTGATGAAAAACTCATGATAGATTTTATTGCTGCATCAATATTTGTCGCCTTTGAATCATTGTAAAACTCAACGCCCTTATATTTATCAACAAACTCAATCCTGTGCGGCAATCCATGAAATTCATCAACTCCAAGCTGAATTGCACATAGGGGTATCTTCAACAAGGCGGATACCAAGATAGCCGCCACCAAATTTCCCCTATTATGATTACCCGGTAAGTTCCAGTTATGAAGACTTACCGTAATGGAGTCTCCATCCGGCAATTTTACAAACACACAACCATTGCCTATAAAAGCGTTCCTGTTTTTTTCGCCTTTCAACCCATACCTGTACATGACAACACCATTTACTGGTTCTAATTTCTTCAGCCAGATATCATCGTCATTTATAATCAACCCTTGACCTATCCCCTGATTTTTAAAAATTCTCTCTTTAGACCGTCTGTAGGCTTTATAATCTTCATATCTGTCAAGATGATCCGGACTGATATTTAATATAACGGATATGAGCGGAGAAAAATAATCCTTAACTGAATCAAGCTGGTAGCTGCTCACCTCTAATGCAACATAATCAGCCTTTTGATCTCCGGCTATGTAATTGATTAAGGGATTCCCTATATTTCCACCAACAAATACCTCTTTCCCAGCCTTACGGAGTATATCACCTATCAATGTAACAACCGTTGTCTTCCCGTTTGTGCCAGTTACAGCTATGATATTTGTCTTGATATATCTGCACGCAAGTTCCATATCACCTATAACCGGTATACCTTTGTTTTTAGCACTAACAAGGGGTTCAATAGTTAAAGGCACGCCTGGGCTCACTACAATCAAGTCCGTATTGGTAAATGTCTCTAATTTGTGCCCGCCAAGTTCAAGTTTGACCCCTTTTTTTAATAAATTATCTATTACACTTCTCTTAAAGTCTGGCTCATCCCGCTTCTCACTAACTGTTACTGAAACTCCCTTTGTAACAAGCCATTGAGCAGTTGCCAGCCCACTCTCACCAAGGCCTACAACTAAAATATTTTTCTCAATTTTTTCCTGATTCTCAGTCAGTTTCAATTAATTACCTCAGCTTTAGAGTGCTAACTGAAAGCAGGGCCAACATAATTGCAACAATCCAGAACCTGATCGTAACCCTGGGCTCAGGCCAGCCCTTAAGTTCGAAGTGGTGATGAAGAGGTGCCATTCTGAAAAATCGCCTTCCACCCGTAGCCTTAAAATAAAGCACCTGGATAATTACTGACATGGCCTCAACTACAAAAAGCCCCCCAACGATAATCAGTGTTATTTCCTGTTTACTGATTATAGCAATCATACCCAAGGCAGCCCCTAAGGAAAGAGAACCTGCATCTCCCATAAATACCTGAGCAGGGTAGGTGTTGTACCATAAAAAACCCATGCCTGCCCCTACCACAGCACCACAAAACACGGCAAGCTCACCAGATCCTCTTACATATGGTATTTGCAGATAGTTTGCGATTTTAATATGCCCAGCAAGATAAGAAAATATTAAATAGCTCAGAAAGGAAATAATTATAGGCCCTATAGCAAGTCCATCAAGTCCATCTGTCAAATTAACTGCATTTGATGACCCTACAACAACCAGAATAATGAGAAATATATAAGCAAACCCTAAATCTGGCGTAAAATTTTTAAAAAAAGGGAAACTTAGTCTTGAATCAAACCCTGTATAGAAATACAATACCAGTCCTGAGAAAAATGCTATTCCAACCTGCATGGAAAACTTAATGCCTGGTGTGAGCCCCTTACTATTCTTTCTTTTTATCTTTAGATAGTCGTCAAAGAACCCAATGATCCCAAATAAAATAGTAACGATTAAGACAAGCCAGACATAAAAACATTTTATCTCCATCCATAAAAGCACAGATAAAAGAACAGCAATTAATATAAAAAACCCCCCCATGGTAGGCGTACCTGTTTTACGCTGATGATCTGGGGGTCCATTTTTTCTAACATATTGGCCTACCTGGAGTTTTTTTAATCTTGGGATAATCCAATACCCAAGAAGCATTGAAACAAATAAGGCGGTCAGGGTAGCGTAGATAGTCCTAAAGGTTATGTACCTAAAAACATTTAAAAACGAGTAATCCGCATGAAAAATATAGATTAGCTTATATAACATGTTACCTTCTGCTACCTCTACAGCCGTTAATCGACTTATTTAAACCGCTTACCATTATCAATTTATCCACGCGTACGTAACCCAAAATGATCTTTGATGGCCTGTGCAACCTTATCTAAGGCCATGGCCCTGGATCCCTTGAGAAAAATAATATCTCCATTACTCACCTTGGTCTTTATCATATGGAACATTTCGTCATGATTAGTTACAAGACACGTTTGTGCCTTTGAAAGCCCCCCTTTAAGGGCCCCCTCAATTAGTTGTTCACCATGCCTACCTATAGCAACAAAAAATTTTACCCCGGAACCTCCCACCAGTTCGCCTGCATTTACATGAAGGAGTGACGCCTCTTTTCCCAATTCCATCATTTCTCCAAGGCCTACTAAAAGGCCTGCCTTCTTAAGAACCTTGATTTCCCGGATAGCTGCGTGTAAAGATGAAGGGTTTGCATTATAGGTATCATCAATAAGTTTCAGGCCCCTGTTCAGTGAAACCACCTGAAATCGGCCATTAAGTGGCTTAAACTCAGCCAAACCGTTAATAATCGATTCGTTTGATACTGATAGACAGTGGCCAACAGCAGCTGCAGCTAATGCATTCATAATATTATGAGCACCAGGAATATTAATACATACAGGGATCCTTTGTTTCTCAAAAACAATATCAAAAATTCGGGCGGTATCTCCGTTACTCCTTATATTCTCTGCCCTGACATCATTCATCCTTCCCAAACCAAACTGAATAATGCTGCCTTGAAAAGCTGGTATTAGTTTTTTCGTTGCCTCATCATCTCCGTTTAACACCGCGACAGCCCCTTCTCGCATGCCTTCAAGGAGCTCTGCCTTTGCCTTTATTACCCCGCTTAAATCCCCCAAACCCTCTAAGTGCGCACCTGAAATGTTTGTTATAACCCCGATATCAGGGTTGGCAATCTGGGTTAAGCGCCGTATTTCACCAGGCCTATTCATTCCCATTTCCAAGACGGCCGTTTTATGCAACGATGTTAAGGACAAAATCGTTAGTGGCAACCCTATAAGATTATTAAAATTACCAGGTGTCTTTATAGTAGCAACCTCCTTGGATAATATAGACGCAGTCATTTCCTTTGTTGTACTCTTTCCATTGCTGCCTGTTATGGATATTAATTCCTTACCCCACTGCCTTCTCCACCACAACGCCAAATCACCCAGGGCATTTAGAGTTGATGAAACGGTTATCAATGTAACGGTCTTAGCCGAAATAGCCGCGGATTCCAACCTATTGTTTTCAACAATTATACCAGCAGCTCCTGCACTTATGGCCTCCTGTAAAAAATCATGTCCATCAAAATGCTCTCCCTTAAGTGCGATAAAAAATTCTCCTTTCGCTATTTTTCTGGTATCCGTTGAAAGTCCATTTACAGGCATATCTTTGAGACCGAATACTAAATTGCCTCCTATGGCTGATTGCAACTCTCTAACGGTTATTTTTCCCCATTCAGCGCACATGGAATTTCCATATATATAATGTGAGAATTCATAGATTCTATAAACTGGGTTATACCTCTGCATGTAAAGCCGCTGCTAAGGCAACCTCATGAGCATCATTGAATTTTTCCCTTCTGCTGCCAATAATCTGATAATTTTCATGGCCCTTTCCGGCTATTAAGACAATATCCCCTTTTCCGGCGAAATTAATGGCACTATAAATAGCCTTCCTTCTATCCGATAAAAGATCATAGCCTTTTACCTCTTGCGGGTCCCTCAAGTCTATTCTTTTCAACCCTGCCCCTTTAACACCAGGAACAATTTCATTTATAATCACATCTGGATCCTCCCTCCTCGGATTGTCAGATGTAATTATAACAATATCGCTGTTTTTCCCTGCAACCCTTCCCATATATGGTCTCTTCCCCTTGTCTCTATCTCCCGCGCAGCCGAACACTACAATTAACCTTCCTTTTGAGAGGGGTCTCAGCGTTTGAAGGGCCTTTTCCAGGGCATCAGGAGTATGGGCATAGTCAACAAATACAGAAATCCCTTTTTTATTTTTTACGTAATCAAGCCTGCCCGGGACAGAAGAGAGTTTTTTCACCCCCTCTGAAATATCTTCCAGGTTTACACCGATACTATAAGCAGCAGAGGCAGCTGCAAGAATATTATATATGTTGATTTTTCCAAGAAGCTTAGAGGTCAGGGATACACTGCCTTCTGGTGTCACCAGTTTTAATCTTAACCCTTCAATGTTTGATTCAATATCAATGCCCCTCAACATACAGTCGCAATCAACCCCATAACTAATAACAGGAACATTTGTCATCTTCTGTAATAATCTGCCCTTGGGATCATCCATATTAATAACCGCCTTAGTTTCTTCTCCCTGCCAGTATCGCGTTAACGAGCTAAAAAGGTGGGATTTTGCCTTAAAATAGTTTTCCATTGTTACGTGATAATCGAGATGATCCCTTGAAAAATTCGTAAACAACACCCTTGTCCAATCAAGGCCCTTTGTTCTTCCTTGATCAAGTGAATGAGAGGAGACCTCAAGGATAACATGAGTTACGCCTCCATCTTTCATCTCCCGCAAAATCCTCATTAAATCATACGGCTCCGGCGTGGTTAACGAGGCATCAAAGGATTTATTATTAAATCTATAATTAACTGTCCCTATAACGCCTGCATGAATGCCTGCTTCCTTCATAATGGATTCTAAAATGTAGGTTGTCGTTGTTTTCCCATTCGTTCCAGTTATACCGATAAGTTTCATATCCCTAAAAGGGTAATCATAGAATCTCGCAGCTACCTCGGAAAGGGCAGATCTTGCATCAACAACTCGAACAATAGCTGTATCACTATAAATCTCATCTATTTTTTCAACAATTAATCCGCTAGCTCCATTATTTACAGCATCCTTTACATAACTATGCCCGTCTTGGTTCCATCCCTTAATAGCAACAAATATGTAGCCCTGTTTAACTGCACGGGAATCATTGGTTATACCTTTAATTTCAATATCTGTTCTGCCGCGCAAATCCAAAGCGTCAATGCCGTCTAAGAGATAATCAAGTCTCATGTTCTATTCTCACAAATATTTGTGTCCGGGTCTTAGCTATTGATGAAAAATTTCTTCTCTAAAAAACTAAAATTGTTCTAAAAAGATGTATTTATTTTACATAGTCGCACCCGTAACCATTACATACAACTATTTGAGCTCACCCTAACAAGGCGGTTTAAACGTTACATTCAGCAAGGTCTCGCTATCTAAAGGCGATCCAGGTTCCGGGCTTTGTTGCACTGCAAGGCCGCTTCCCTCGACAAAGACCTTCAATCCTAGTCTTTCTGCCTCCCTTAAAACCTCTCTTATAGCAAGACCTTTTAAGTCCGGCATTAATCCCGGTGATTCATGTCTGAGCATACCTAACTTTATTTCTTTTAATTTATAGGCAATATATTCCCTCTTAATCTCTTCATCCTCCAGGTCGACATTATAATTTTGTGAAGGGTTTACATTGAGATAATTGAGGGCCCAGGAACCCACCTCACTAAAAACCGGTGCAGCTACAAGCCCTCCATAAGGCTGACCCTTTGGCTCATCAAGTGCAACAAGGATAGCTAATTCCGGCGAATCAGCAGGCACAAACCCCCCAAATATAGCCACAAATTTCTCGTTCGAATAACTCTTCTTTATAGGGTCCACCTTTTGGGCAGTGCCTGTCTTTCCTGCCGCGGAATATCCCTTTATCGCTGCCCTTACCGCAGTCCCCCCCCCTTGCACTACACTTTCAAGTATAGATTTGGCCTCCTTTGCCGTTTCAGCCGATATAACATTTTCCCTTATCAAGGGGTAGAACTCCCTTATAGGAGACCCGTTCTGGTCAACTATAGATTTAACCAGATATGGTCTCATAAGTTTTCCACCGTTAGCTATTGCGCCAAACGCCATTATTAATTGGATTGGAGAAACTGAAATACCCTGACCAAAATAGAGGTTATTAATTCCAATATAACTCCTTGTTTTGATAGGCTTCAGGCTGCCTTTTCTCTCACCTGGTAAATCGATGCCGGTATTTTCGCCAAACCCGAATTTCTTTAGATAATCATAATAAACCTCTGCCCCCAATCTCTGGCCAATCTTTATTGCCCCTATATTGCTGGAAAATTTTATGACCTCACCTACATTCAACATTCCATAAGGACGACTATCGTGTACGATATATCTTCCAATACTATAGCTCCCGTTTTCACAATTAAAAACAGTCTCTCTTTCAACTACCCCTTCTTCCAATGCTGCAGCCACGAGGAATGACTTCAAGGCAGAACCAGGTTCAAAACAGTCAGTAACCGCCCTATTTCTCCATTTTCCTGGCTTAAAGGACTTTGATATATTCGGATTATATTCGGGAAAGACTGCCATAGCCAAAATTTCACCTGTCTGAGGCCTTGTAACTATACAAATGCCACTTTTAGATCCTGACTTTTTAACCGCATTCCGAAGTGCCAACTGGGCCTTATAGCTAATATCTTTATCCAGCGTTACTATAAGATTATAGGGGTCCTTCTTTTTTAACCCTGAGCCAGAATAATCCACATGTCTTCCAAGGGCATCAAGGGTGCTCTTAAATCTTGTCACCTTCCCTTCTAAATAGCTGTTGTAATGCAATTCAATGCCTTCAAGACCTTTATTGTCTTCACCTGCAAACCCTAAAGCATGGGCACATGT
Source organism: uncultured Desulfobacteraceae bacterium (assembly GCA_964393665.1). Classification (GTDB taxonomy): domain Bacteria; phylum Desulfobacterota; class DSM-4660; order Desulfatiglandales; family B25-G16; genus M55B121. The sequence continues at coordinate 9,316 of CAYMVB010000181.1, forward strand.
TTCCCGATAAGGGTAATAGCGCCTGCCCTCTTTCTCGAAATATACGCCTGGCAAATTAAGTTTTTTAACCCTGTTAATTTCCTCTGGCGTAACCTTTCTTTTTATCCATTCGAAAGACCTATTTCTTTCGAGTTTTTCAAGTATATCCTTTTTGCTAATTCTAAGTATTTCTGAAAGAATAGTGGCTGTCCTCTTCTTTTGTGCTATTTGCCTTGGACAGGAGGAAATTGAAGGAACTTCTATGCTAATTGCCAATGCCTTTCCATTCCTGTCAAAAATAGAACCCCTCTGGCTAGTAAATGAAACCTTCTTCGTATAATCTCTCCTTGCCAAATCCGAAAGCCTGTCTCCATTCCTTATTTGGAGTTGATAGGCCCTTAAAAAAATAATACAGAAAAGAATAAAAAAACAGAATGCAGTAATATATATTCGGATCCTTACCCATTTTTTGCTTTTAATAACCTTCATGGTAAAAAGACCACCTGATTAGGCAAGGGCTGCCTTAACCCCAATTTTAACAATGCCTCGCCTTCCAAATATTCCGGAGATTTTAACAATGCAATCTCCAATTTTAATCTACGATTGGTCCACTCAATTTCTGCAAACTTATTTTTTAACCCACTTAATGCATATCCTGCCTGGATTCGTTCAGAATTTACCCAAACATTAAATACACCTACCGTTAAGAAAAGAACCGATATCATTGCAAAAAGATACGATAATCTTATGGGCCGATAATTTCTTCTTTTCAATTAACACCTCTCTGCCACACGTAAAATAGCGCTTCTTGATCGTGGATTAAGATAAACCTCATGTTCACTAGGCCTAATTCCCTTCTTTGTTACTATCCTCATAGATGAATATTTACCCGTATTACTAACTGGAAGCTTACGAGGGTAAATATTGGCACTGCTCCAGTGGCGGAATGTATGCTTAATAATCCTATCTTCTAATGAATGGTACGATATAACGACTATTCGCCCTTTTTTTTCAAGGAGTTGAGGGGCAGTCTTTAAAAAATCACGTATATTGCCCAGTTCTCTATTAACCGCAATTCTGAGGGCCTGGAAGGTTCTGGTTGCTGGATGTATTCTACGAGGATGATATTTATCAGGAATAGCAGCCTCTATGAGTCTTGATAATTGTTTACTTGAACGTATTGGGTATTTTTGCCTCTCCTTCAATATAGCCCTGGATATGACTTTAGCCCACCTCTCCTGACCATAATTCCATATAACCTCCTCCAATTTTTCTCCTGTCAGAGTATTAACCAACTCTTCGGCATGTAATGTTATGTCTTCATCCATTCTCATATCCAAGGGCTCATCCCTTAAAAAACTGAACCCCCTTCGGGATGACTCAAGCTGATGGGAAGACATGCCAAGGTCTAAAAGTATGCCATGTACCTTACCAATGCCTAATTTTCCAAGAATATCCTTTAGCCCTACATAACTTCCCTTTACTATCGTAACCAAATCTTTGAATTGAGATAACCTTTCATTGGTAATCCTTACAGCCTCACTGTCAACATCTAAGCAAATCAGCCTTCCGAAAGGAGCAAGTTTTCTGCAGATCTCAATGCTATGCCCTGCAGTGCCAACCGTTCCATCAACATAAAAACCTTTTGTATCAGTAATCAAGTATTCAATAACCTCATCAACCATTACAGGCTGATGGGAATAATCCACCTTGCTCTCCTTTAAATTCCAAGTTCTGAAAAAGATTGCTGAGCCTTTGCAAAGGATTTCTTTACCCTCTCAAACTCATTGTCCCATTTATCCTTATCCCAAATCTCAAAGCTGTTTAAATGACCGACCAGAATCACCTCTTTCTTCAATTCACCAAGCTCTCTGAGATCCGGCGGTATTAAAATCCTGCCCTGCTTTAAGGGGCATTCTTTAGCACCTGATATAAAATACCGAATCAATACATTGGCAGATGAATCAAATAAGGAAAAATTAACGGCCTTTTCCTTTATCTTTTGCCAATCAGTCCTTGTAAAGCCTACTAAATAACCATTGGAATTGGTTACTACAAGAGATGAATCCCCCTTGTTCCTTAGGGCCTCTTTAAAACGCGTAGGGATTGCCAATCTCCCTTTTTCATCAAGGGTATGCCTTGACCGGCCTTCAAAAAGGTTATTTATAGAATTATCCAAAATTTTTCCCACTTTTTTCCACTTTGTACCACTGTTATAAAAAAGATCGTGTTTGTCAAGAAAAAAATTTACATTGATGAAAAAAATTAGAACATGTATAGAACCAAATATATGCATTACTTACCTCAGGCAATTTCTGAACCTGGGTATCATATTCATTCTCTCCCAATGTAGCTTGCGGACACAGTTGTTAAAACCTAAAGCGAAAGAAGAACTGTGCATATTTTTATGACTTATTTATGTGGAGCCCCACGGGCAAGCCCGTGGCACCACTTGGTTTCGCCGATTCGCTTCGCGAACGGAGGGGCTTACTGGTGGGACATCCCGACTATAGGCGCATTCATCCGTGGCTAAAGCCGTGGCTTTCTGCGGTCGGGGTAAAGAAAATTCGGGGAATTTTCCGACGTGGTTTATGTAGGCAAGATCTGGATAATATCAGAGCTTTTATTTACAAAAGATACCATAGCTCTTCTTCACTATGATTGATTAATGAGATAGACTAATAGACTCATATATTTGATAAGCTGTTATTTAAATTTCTAATGTTACTTGTTTAATAATCTTCAAAACCCCTTCCCTGGTTAAGCCAGCATGCCACATAATGACCTGGCTCTACCTGAAGCAGTGGCGGGGCTACCTTTTTGCACGTATCAGTGGCATAGTGGCATCTTGTGTGAAATGTACACCCTGACGGAAGGTTTATTGGACTGGATATATCTCCCTCCATTGGAGACAGCTTGCCTCTTTGGTGCGGATTAGGCTGTGGTACCGACTCTAAAAGAGCTCTAGTATATGGATGCCTTGCTATTGTTGTAAAGTAATGCCTTGGTGCCAACTCGACTATAGCCCCTAAATACATAACTGCAATCTTGTTGCATAAATAAGTCACTACACGCAGGTCATGGGATATAAATATATAGGAAAGATTATAATCTTCCCTGAGCTTTGCCATTAGGTTGATTACCTGTGCCTGTATTGACACATCCAGGGAACTCACCGGTTCATCTGCAACTATTAATTCGGGTCGCATACAAATAGATCTCGCAATGCCTATCCTCTGGCGTTGGCCGCCAGAAAACTCATGAGGATATTTATCTAAATCCTCTGGCCTCAGTCCTACCCTCTTTAATAGATCGGCAGCAACTTCACGCCTGCTATTTCTTGGCAAATCTTTTATAGAACGCATAGGCTCTGTAATAATTGAAAAAACCCTCATGCGCGGGTCTAAGCTTGAGTAAGGGTCTTGGAATATTATCTGCATTCTTCTACGCACTGAACGCATCTCAGCATTATTTAAGGTTGAAAAGTCTTTGCCATCAAACTCTATTCGTCCGCTAGAGGGGCTTACCAACCCAAGTATTAATCTTCCAAGTGTTGTTTTTCCACATCCAGATTCCCCAACTACACCAAAAGTTTCACCCTTTTCTACCTTGAAAGAAACGCCATTTAAGGCCTTTACCCATGAATGCGGTTTTTTCAATAAACTCCCTCCAAGAGGAAAATGTTTGACAAGGTCATGAACCTCAATCAGGGGTGTTTCAATCATGATATCTTCTCTTTTCCGGATAATCTCTGAGCCAGCATCTAGCGCGCTGGCCATCTTTAACTTCTAAAAGCTCAGGGTGTTTCTCACTGCATAATGGGAAGGAAAAAGGACATCGATCTGCGAATTTGCAACCCTGTGTTAATCCTGTAGTGCAAGGCGCAATTCCAGATATCTCCATTAATCGATGGGATTTATCCCCGACCTGCTTGTCAAGGGTAGGCATTGACCGAAAAAGTCCCTCAGTATAAGGATGAAATGGCCTATCATAAAGGCTCATAACGTCTGCCTCCTCTACTATTTCACCAGCATACATAACCAGCACACGGTCTGCCATCTGGGCCACAACACCTAGATCGTGGGTAATAAGCAAAACAGACATATTGAGTTCTTCCTTAAGCCCTGCTATAAGTGAAAGTATTTGAGCCTGTATCGTTACATCCAGTGCAGTTGTCGGTTCATCGGCAATTAGAAGCTGAGGGTGGCACACCATTGCCATTGCTATCATGATGCGTTGCCGCATGCCCCCTGATAGCTGATGGGGATAGTCATACAGGCGCTTCCTGGCCTCCGGTATCTTAACATGATCCAGCCATGTGATAGCCTCCCTAAAAGCTTTAACCTTTGATACCCCCTTGTGAGCAATCAAAGGCTCTGCTACCTGGCGCCCTATAGGAAGAACAGGATTAAGAGAGGTCATCGGTTCCTGAAAAATCATTGCTATTTCCCTTCCCCTTATCTGCCTGACATCCTCACTACTAAGATTAAGGAGATTTCTCCCTTTAAAAAACATCCTATCTGCCTTAATATAGCCTGGGGGAGAGGGAATCAAACCTAAAATGCTTAGGGAGGTAACCGTTTTACCACATCCTGATTCCCCAACAAGACCAAGGGTTTCTCCATGGGATATATGGAAACTAGCTCCGTCTACTGCACTAGCTGCTCCCTGCGGAGTATCAAACTGTACATGCAAATTTTCTACTTCCAAAAGATGATTCATTACGAGCTATCCCTCGGATAAAGGTAGTGTAAGGCTACAAGTGCATAAATTTTAGCCGTTTCAATAAGCTGATCTAAATCAACCCATTCATCTACCTGATGAGCGACCTGACGATCACCAGCTCCCATCGTAACAATAGGAATGTTCTTAAGAGACCAGAGAAAGGTGCCATCAGTAGCCCCCGGTACACCAGCATAAACTGAACCTCTCTGAGATACCTGCCTTGTTGCCCAGTCAGCTGCAATAACGAGGGGATCCATCTTATCTGTAAACGTGCAAGGCCTGTCAGCCAGAAATTCTACTTGAACCCCTATATCACGCGCTCTATCCAGTTTAATAATATCATCATATTCCTTATAATACTTACGTATACTGTCTTCTACGTCTTTAGCCAGCTCAATCAGTCTTCTGCGAATATCTCCGTGCACCTGCCCAGAC
>CAYMVB010000182.1:0-2257 GCA_964393665.1 uncultured Desulfobacteraceae bacterium
TTAGGGTATTGTATCCACATTAGGCCCTCACCCCATCTAAAAGATATATAATCCTGTCTAAAAAACACATCCACGCGCATCAAAATATTTCATGGTCTCGAATCCCCCCTTGCGTGATATGTTCGCGCTCCATAAAGTCAATTTTCAAAGACCTCGATAATGATGGAGTACCTTTGCGGTAGAGAAAAATTATTCACCACAGAGCCACAGAGATCGCAGAGGTTTTATTTGTTTTGCCCATCGGGAGACTCCGATGGGCAAAAAACAAACTGCCCTAAAGGGCAGAATGGCAGAATACTTACTGTTATCTGCACCCCATGATAATGATGCATAACTTTTGCGCCAGAGAAAAGGGATGTACCCTGAAGGTCCAGGAATTATAGCTATGACTTGAACATCGAACATCGACCATTAAACCTTAAACCTTAAACCTTGAAAATCGAAAATTAAAAATTAACCTGCATCTACCCTGAGCCCCATGGCTAATCCCTCACAACAGATCACTGATCCCTAACCTCTGACCCCTGGCCCCTGGCCCCTGACCTCTGGCCTCTGACCCCTAACCTCTGACCCCTGGCCCCTGATCTCTGACCTCTGACCCCTGGCCCCTGCTCCCTGATTTACCCCTGGAATCCCAAAATGTGAATCATGAGCGAGTACCATGGCTTTTTACGAGACCATCAATCTCCATTTTTTACCTATTCCTTATTAAAAATTTTGCAATATTTGAAGCACAATCCTTTACTTTTGAAAAAAAATCAAGTATGGTACAAAAATTATTATTTTTTTATTGACAATATTGAATAAAAATAATAGTTACAATACAGCTAAAATGCAGTCACATTATAGACTGCCGTTTTTATAGATAAACAAAGATGACGAGATCCTTTCAGAGCCGGAAAAATCGTCATACTGATAGTAGAAAGATAGTTGAAAGACATAAGCAGTCCTTTCTTTTAGCCTATAATTCCACGGGTTAACTTTTTACTGTTTGTTACATTCCACACATACATGACAATTTTATAACGTTTTTCAACAAAGGCTTGTCTTTTTGTTTTTTTGATTATCCAGAGGCACCATGATATGCCTATAGATAAGGCAAACTATATCACTATGTTTTTTTATTTAGATATTTAAACAGGGAGGAGGTAAAGAAGTGGGCTTTGAAATACCAAAGATAAATTATACAGGAAGTGTAAAAAAAGTAACCTTAGGCACAGGTGAAGGCGCTGTTACAGCGGGGGGGCGCGATTGTTTCCCCTTTTATCTTTTTGAAGGTAACATGCCGAATAGGCCTATAATTGCAATGGAAATCTGGGATATGGAGCCAGATGGATGGCCGGCGGCAGCTGTTGAGCCATTTAAGGATGTCATTTCCGACCCCGCTGCATGGGCAAAGAAATGTGTAGATGACTATGGTGCGAAGATTATAGTGGTGCAGCTAAAAAGCACAGACCCTAACGGTGAAAACAGAGGGGTTGAAGAGGCGGCCCAGGTAGCCAAAAAGATAGTTGATGCTATTGATGCACCTATTGTATTTTGGGGCACGGCAGTTAATGAAAAAGATGAACAGGTATTAAAGAGGATAGCTGAGCTCTGTGACGGGAAAAACCTTAGCCTATCGCCAGTAGAGGAACCAATTCATAAAGGTGTAGGCGCAAGTGCCCTGGGATATAAACATATAGTTGTTGCCTCAACCCCTATAGATGTTAACCTTGCAAAACAGCTCAACATACTTCTTGGCAATTTAGGCGTGCCAGACACACAGCTCTTAAACGACCCAACAACAGGTGGCCTGGGCTATGGTATCGAATACGCTTACTCGGTAATGGAGAGAATTTGCCAGGCAGGACTTACCCAGGAGGATGATAAACTTCAAATACCAATGATTAACAACCTTGGTAATGAGATATGGAAGTGCAAGGAGGCAGGTCAGCCTAAAGAAGAGGTGCCTACAATGGGTGAGCCGGCAAGAAGGGCTGTGCTCATGGAGGCAGTAGGCGCAATCTGTTACCTGCTTGCAGGCTCTGATATCTTGATACTCAGGCACCCGGAATCCATTAAGCTTACCCAGGAAATGATAGATGACTTAATGGCAGAAGGTTAATTTTATTGATAATTATAAGCGTTTAGCCCAAGAAGGGCTAAAAGATAATTTAAGGAGGAACACCACATGTCAGAAGACGAAAAAAAACCAGTAGCAGCCAAGAAGAAAAGCACTGCTCCGAAGAGCATAGATCCTGCAACCCTGCAGATG
>CAYMVB010000183.1:0-30417 GCA_964393665.1 uncultured Desulfobacteraceae bacterium
TTTAAACTTTTAATCAAATTATAAATGGAGGAGAAAATGACAAAAGGAGAGATGATTACAGAGATGGCAAAGAGCACCGGGTTAACCAAGGCTGATTCAGAAAGGGCATTAAATTCTTTTCTGGACATAGCAAAAACAACAATTAAAAACAATGGCAGGCTCCCGCTTGCAGGTTTTGGGACGTTTGTTGTTGTAGATAGGAAAGCAAGGACAGGTAGAAACCCGCAAACAGGTCAGCCCATCCAGATCAAGGCAAGCAAGATCGTAAGGTTTAGACCAGGAAAAGAATTAAAAGAATCCGTAGCCTAATTTTACATAATCGAACTTGTGGTGGTGCAATTTTTTTGCTTGTTTCAATGTTTTTTTGAAAGACCTTTAAGGGCATCAGATACTAAAACTAGCTCCCTTTCCTGAATAGTCCTTGGGTCGAGTAGAACTTTATTTTTTTCGAGCCGTGTAATAATGGGTGTGCTATAGGATCTTAAGTATCTTGCTATATATGAGGCGGATAAATTTACAGGGGTAATACACAGAAGCCTGCTTCGTAATTTCTCTAACGGCATTGCACCACCACCGATTTGGGAAAAGCCATCACAAAGATCGAAAATAACAGTAGCTTTACTGATCTTTCCAATCAAATTCAACAACCTTTCCGCCTTCAGGCAAAGAGATTTATAATTTTGTCGTATTGCCCTAAGCGAGGGAATGCTTCGCAATGCATTCGGCTTATCTCTATAGAGATATAAAGTTTCTTGAAGGGCTATAAGGGTTAACTTATCTATTCTAAGTGCCCTGTTTAATGGGTTGGCCTTTATCTCGGAAATTATATCTTTTTTCCCAAGAATTATCCCACATTGTGGCCCGCCTAACATTTTATCCCCGCTAAAGGTTACTATATCCGCACCTGTTGATACGGACTCTTGCACTGTAGGCTCCTTTTTTAATCCATAGCTGGAAAAGTCAATCAGGCAACCGCTGCCAAGATCCTCCATCACACAAAGATTTTTCTTTCTTCCTAACGCCACAAGCTCATCTAAGTTTACATCCTCGGTGAACCCTATTATCTGAAAGTTGCTAGTATGTACCTTTAGCAAGAGAGAGGTATCCGGACCAATGGCAGATTCATAATCTTTAATAGTTGTTTTATTGGTAGTCCCAACCTCAACCATTCTCGCTCCACTTTTTTTCATCACCTCTGGCATTCGAAAGGATCCGCCTATCTCGATCAATTGGCCCCTTGAAATTACAGCCTCTTTTCCATTTGCAAGTGTATCCAGAGCAATTAGCACTGCTGCGGCATTATTATTTACCACCATGGAAGCCTCTGCCCCGGTAAGCTCTTTAAGTATTTCTTCAACATGCACGTATCTGCTTCCCCTTTGGCCTGCTTCAAGGTCATATTCTAAATTGCTGTAAGAGCTTGATATAGATTTAATTTGGTCGATCGCCCTTTTTGGCAGGATAGATCTTCCTAAGTTTGTATGGATAATAATTCCAGTCGCATTGATTACAGGTCTTAAGCTCGGTTGTGTCAATATTGAGATATTGTTTAGAATAAGATCAATTATAGTGTTAACATCTACATTTGATATTTTATTGTCTTCCCCGACAGTTTTTATCTTCTGTCTAATTTCGCTTAGCGTTTGTTGTGTGGCTTTCAGCACGATACTCCTTGGGGTAGTTTTTAATGTGATTTTTATAGAAGGGTGCCCTAAGAGATAATCTACAGAGGGTATCTTTCTAAGGATACTATTTTGTTTATTATTCATAAAAACTCCATGGAAATAGATTCCTTGTTATATTCCTCACGATGTAATGCCATGAGATGCTTGAAAATTTTACTCCCCCATACATTTATTGTGCCTGCAATCATGTAACACGTTCAGTCGTATACATGAAGAGCCAGTATGCGATTTTGTTCTCTTCTGTTGTTTATATTCACGGAAATATTTTCTTGTCAACTGGTAAATGCTGTGTTACATATAACCAGTTACGGTGGGTGTAGCTCAGCTGGCAGAGCACTGGGTTGTGGCCTCAGTGGTCGTGGGTTCGAGTCCCATCACCCACCCCAAAGGTCTTCAAGAACACTTCTCTTTGATTTATGCTTTTCACCTGTCCATATCCCGGTCTTTTTAATTGCTGTCACATGAGTTATCCCAGATTTAAGAATATATGTAATATTTTTTGAGAAAAATAATCGGCAAATATAAATGGATACTTTATGGTGTCTGTGATTATTAAGGCAAGGATTAAGAGGAGTCCATATCTTGCCATCCTGTTATACTTTATTGAAATAGGGTACGGAAGCAGGTAAGATAATACATGAGAACCATCCAAAGGAGGTATTGGCAGAAGATTAAACATAGCCAAAATAATATTTATCTTGATGCCAATAAAGCAAATAAAGAATATAAAAGGAAAAAACGTTATTATATCCATAAGGAAGATTTTTGACAAAAATAACATAAAGGCAAAGATAAAGGCCAGGACTATATTGGATAAAGGACCGGCAAGAGACACAAAGGCATAGTCCCTCCCGGGGTTTCTTAATCTGTATATATTTACAGGGACAGGTTTAGCCCAACCGAAGAAAAATCCTGCTCCAGTTATAAGATAAAATGCAAGTAAGGATAAGGGTACAATGATAGTACCTACGGGATCTATATGCCTTATTATATTTAAAGATATCCTTCCTTCTGTTTTGGCAGTATTGTCACCAAAGAATAGTGCTACTAGACCATGAGAAATCTCATGTATCATAACGGAAAAAAAAAGTATTATCAGTATTAAAAATAATTTAAGCATGGTTTTAAAGTGCAGAATGGTTTTTTAGCCTGATACAATATACGGGTATTTTTTTAATTATGATTATATTCGTACTTATTTCTGTTAAGACTTTAAAATTTTGCACATGACAATAAAAAAGTCAATCTTTCACCTCAAGGTAAAAGCTTTTATACTTGCGTTTTTCAAATGAAATTTGAAGATAGTATAATAAAGAAGGTGTTTACAGGTTAAAAAAGGTGGTCAGGGGAAATAAAGCTTCAGGTTATATATCCATTAATACAATTACGTATGAAAAAAGAATTATTTTAGTGTTAGGGCTGGCAATTAGTCAGGAAAAGCAGCAATATTGGCCTTTATTTGCTTTCCAAGCGCATAGTTTATGGGTCAGGGTTATTGTCTTGTATAGAGTTATGATCTGGACACTTAGCAAATTTCTCATTTTCCTGAGGAATAATTAAAACAATTTCCATGATTTTCTGATATGTTTATTGTTGGTTAGTTACCAAAAGCTTGTAAGCACCCCAAAATTGTTTTTTCTCTTATGTTAGATATCAGTTGGCCACGAGGTTTTTTATACTAGCTAAAAAATATTCTAATTTCCTTTGCCCTTTCTTACTATCGTTCTTTCCGCCTCAGGGATAGGAGACGGGACAGGCTCCTCACAGATTCTCTTCACAGCACCAAAGCGAGGAGGGCAAGATTCAAAGCAGGTTCCGCATTTTATGCATTTTTCTTGGTCAATGACATGGATCAGGTTTTTTCCACCTATAATAGCATCTACCGGGCATCTCTTAAGGCAAATCCCGCAAGCTTGACACGTATCAGGGTCTATATAATAGGAGGGTGCTTCACGAAATAATTGATCGATCTCGTCACTGGTATAAAGCTCCTTATACTCCTCTATTTTATCGAAATGTGATTCCAGCTTCTCCTTTTTTTCCAGTTTAATATAAGGCACGAGCCTTGAAACTTCTTCAAGTCTGGCCTTTATTTCATCTTCGTGTATTCCTTCGCCTTCCCCAAGAGGTCCTAAATCTTTTACCTTTTTCCCAAACTCATTCATAATTTTGCCAAAACGGAGTCCTTCGCCGGCATCGCACCATTCAATTTTTAACCTTTCAGGGTTTAGGCCTATGTGCTCCATAATTTTTCTACAAAGGTGCACCATGCTTAGTGTATGGTAATTTCCGTGGACCATGTAATTACATTCGCCAGGATGGCAACCACCAATAAATACCCCATCTGCTCCATTTGAAAAACCGCGGAGCACGAACGAAAGGTCGATTCTGCCGGTGCACATTACCCGGATAAGCCTGATTTCAGTACTATATTGCAGTCTGGAAACTCCAGCCATGTCAGCAGCTCCATAAGCTCACCAGTTGCATACAAAACCCAATATTTTCGGTTTAAATCCAAGGGCCATACTCATCTGTCTTCACCTCCTTTCCCTTAATCTTTCTGTCTATTTCAGGCCATAGATTGCTCTGCGAATTTTCAGGGTCCGTGATGCAGAATTTTATTATTCCAGCATTAAATTTAGGGCAGGGCCATCCGCCGTTTCTTCCTATTTTTCTACATATTTCCAACCGCAGCCTCCATTTGTTGGGCAATTTCTTCTTTTGGTATCGCCGCATCAATTTGACTAAAGAATTCTTCATCGGTAAAATGTTTCAATGAAATAGCACCTGTTGGACACTTTGTATTGCAGAGTCCGCATCCTTTACAAAGAACAGGATTAACGAGAGCCTTTTTGACCTGTTTGGTCTCCTGAAACTCTATAGCTCCATATGTACAAGCCGAGATGCATGCTCCACATCCTATACATTTGTTTTGATCAACTCCGCAAACGGATCCCGAAACCGTGACTATATCATGTGATAGAAGGGTTAATGCCCTTCCTGCAGCTCCATAAGCTTGACTAATTGTTTCCTGTATATGCTTGGGATAATGGGCCATTCCGCATAGAAAAAGGCCTTCTGTAGAGAAGTCAACAGGTCTTAACTTCACATGGGCTTCTTTAAAGAACCCATCCGGGCCCAAAGTAAGCTTAAATAATTGAGAAATTTCTTTGTTTTCTGATGCAGGAATAACCGCAGCAGCCAAAGAAACATAATGAGCGTCTATAGCAACCTTCTTTCCTAAAATAGGATCAGTCACCGTAACCCTTAAAACAGGCTGGCCTTCTTCCTCAACAGCGGCTACCTCAGGTGGGTCATCTGCCTCATAGCGGATGAATATTACACCTTTATTTGCTGCCTCCCGGTAATAGTCCTCGCTAAACCCATACGTTCTCATATCCCGGAATAGTATGTAAATATCCATCTGAGGATTTAAGTCCTTTAATTTCAACGCATTCTTAATAGCCTGGCTGCAACATACCCGGCTGCAATAATTTCTATCTTCATTTCTACAGCCCACACATTGGATCATTACAAGGCTTTCTGCGTTAATGATGTTTTTCTCTCCTTTTGCAATTTGCCCCTCCAGCTCAATGTGGGTCATCACCCTTTCGTCTTCCCCGTAAAGGTATTCAGCAGGTTTATATTCCTCAGCTCCAATAGCGATGATGGCTGCGCCATGGTGTATCTCTATCACTCCTGTGTCTGACCTTACCTTGGTTACAAAATTACCCACGTAACCAGTAGCCTCTGTGATAACGGCATTTGTTACTACATGTATGGAGGGGTGTTGGTAAACCTTGCGCTCAAGGTCATGTTCATAGGCCTGAACATTCAACCCTTCGAGGGTATAGTAAAGCCTTCGGGCCATGCCCCCCAAGTTTGTATCCTTTTCCAGAAGGTAAACATCATGTCCCTGATTAGCTATTGAAAGGGCAGAAGTCATGCCGGCTATCCCCCCACCAACTACCAATCCGGTCTTGTTCACCGGTAGTTCGATTTCCTGTAACGGCTCCAAAAGGGAAGCTCGAGCTACCGACATACGGAGAAGGTCCTTTGCCTTTTGTGTGGCTTCTTCTGGCTCTTTTGAGTGGACCCAGGAGTCATGCTCCCGGATATTTGCCATTTCCAAGAAGTATTGATTGATTCCAGCTTCCCGAAGCGTGTCCCGGAATGTCGGCTCTAAGTTCAGAGGTGTACAGGCAGCAATAACAAGTCTGTTAAGTCCTTTTTCCTTTATGACATCTGCTATTTCCTGGATGTAACTGGTAGCGCATGAAAATAACTGCTCCTGAGTGTAGACAACATACGGTAAGGTTGAGGCATAGTCAACTACAGCAGGAACATCCACTACTGAACCGATATTTGCTCCACAACGACATACAAAGACCCCGATCCTTACTTCCTCGTTAGACACATCCCGTTCCGTCGGATATACCCTTTTTTGCGCAAGCTTCCCTCGTCGGTGGTCAAGGAGCTCGCCGCAAAGGGCTTCAGCTCCACTAGCGCTTATTACAGACTCGGGGATGTCTAAAGGACCCTGGAAGGCCCCGCTTATAAAAATGCCTGGGCGGGAGGCCTCAATAGGGTTGATGGGGTTTGTTTTACAGAATCCATGAGAATCGAGTTCAATGCCAAATTTTTCTCCTAACGCTTCATAATCAGCAGGTGGGTTCAATCCGATGGATAATACTACCAGGTCAAATTCCTCCTCCTTTACTCCCTCATCTTCAGTGGAGTATCGTATGCTTACGTTTTTGGTTTCAGGGTTCTCTTTTCCTATTGATACATAGCTCCTTATGAATCTAACCCCTGGAAGTTCCTCTGCCCTCTGGTAGAATCTCTCGAAGTCTTTGCCCCAGGACCGGATATCGTTATGAAATATGGTACATTCAGCCTCAGCGTCATGTTCTTTCGTCAGCATAACCTGCTTTTGCGTATACGTGCAGCACACGGCAGAACAATAGCTGTTGCCGCCAGGAATAACCTGTCTTGAGCCGACACACTGAATCCAGGCTATTTTATGAGGGTGGTTTTTATCGGAAGCACGCAGTATTTCACCCTTGTATGGTCCGGTAGCAGATAGTATTCGTTCGTAGTCTATGCTGGTTACTACGTTCTGAAACATTCCGTAACCATAGTCACCCCTCAGCTTGGGGTCGTATGCTTCATAGCCTGGAGAGAGAAGTATTGCGCCTACTTTTAATTGCAATTTCTCTGGCATTTGATTGAGATCTATGGCCTTATTGTCACATACGGCTTCGCAAATGCCGCATTTCTTTTCTTTAATGTAAAGACAGGCTTCAGGATCTATGTAACTGATAAGCGGATATGCCTGAGAAAAGTATATATGGACAGCCTTACTTGGCGATATATTTTGATTAAAAGGGTCAGGTGCATTGATTGGGCAATAATCAGTGCATGTTGCGCAGCCGGTGCATTTTTCCTCTATAATATATCGCGGCTTTTTAATCAGGGTTACCTTGAAATTCCCTGCTTCCCCCTCCACGCTATCAACCTCGGTTAAAGTAAGAACCTCTATATTGGGATGCAGGCCAACACTGGCCAGCTTGGGCGATAGTATTCAAGTAGAACACTCATTGGTGGGGAAAGTCTTATCAAGTTGAGCCATATGGCCCCCAATAGTGGGTGATTTGTCAACAAGGTAAACCTTAAATCCGGCAGCGGCAAGATCTAGAGAGGCTTGAATGCCGCTGATACCTCCACCGACAACCATAACGTCTCCAAAAGTACTGCTTCCGAAAGTTTTTGAAAGCTCTTGAATCTTTTCTTCTAGTGATAACTCATTTCCCACGTTCTGCTACCTCATTAGATTTTGTAGCACTCTGTAAAAAAATATTTTTTACGCCCTGCTAAATTACCTCTTCAATGATTTCAGTGATATCCTTTATCTCTAAAACGTTCTCATGCTCCATATTCACTCTGCTATCCTCAAAATTGGTAATGCAATAAGGGCAGCAGGTGGCAAGCACCTCAGCCCCGATACCCTTGGCCTGTTCTAATCTAAGGTCAGAAAATCTTTCTTCCCTTGGAGTTTCCATCCAAATTCTGCCCCCTCCTCCTCCACAACAGAGGCTTTTCTCCCGTGAGTCAGGCATCTCATCCAGCTCTAGACCAGGTATCCTCTTCAAGGCTTCTCGGGGCTCGTCATAGATACCGTTATGCCGGCCCAGATAACAGGGGTCATGATACGTAATATTTTTCCTGAAATCCTTGGCGATTTTGAGCCTTCCCCCATCAATGAGTTCGAATAGATACTGGGAGATATGTATCACCTCAAAGTTTACCATGAACTCTGGGTATTCATTTTTAAAGGTGTGGTAGCAATGAGGGGAGGAGACAAGGATTTTTTTTACCCCATTATCGATAAATGCTCTAATGTTTTCCTTAGCCAAGCGTTTGAATAATTCCTCGTCACCTGTCTTGCGGATACTTTCCCCACAACAGCTCTCCTTTTCTGACAGTATCCCGAAGTCAACGCCTGCCTTAGCGAGGATAGTGGCTGTGGCTCTGGCAACCCTTTTCATTCGCGGGTCATAACTCGGGTAGCAACCGGGAAAATAGAGGATCTCCGTTCCTTCGGTAAAGGTCTTTACCGGCATACCTTCTTTCCATTGTCCCCTGTTTTTGCGTTCTTCGCCAAAGGGGTTACCTTGAGCAACAAGACCTGCGTTTATGGTACGAATAGGCTTGACAGCCGCAGGAAAGACGCCATATTCTGTAGCAATCCTGCGTAATGCCACGCCAATTTCTATTTGTTTTACGCCTCTCGGGCATTCCTCAGGGCATCTTCCGCAGCTTGTACAACGCCACATATCCTCACTTTCTATCTCTGTTAAGCCGAATGTGGCCTCTCGGATGATCTTGCGTATAGAAAAGGTTCGGACCCTGTTCCATGGGCAGACCGTATCACATAATCCGCATTGATAGCATAGTTTGAAGGCGTCTCCGCCACTTTCCTTTATTACGTCTATAATCTCTTTGTAAGGGGCTACTGTTTCCATTGCTCTTTAGTCCTTTTTCTTACACCTTCATGGTTTATTCCCTTTTTGAGATCCGGGTAAGAGCATCGACTACCTTCTCAAGCCCGTGTGTGTCTATTAGTGATCTTACCCCGTATTCTAAGTCGTCCAGCATTTCTGGTTCCTCTCCTTCCTCTTCCCTTTCCTCGAAGGTGAGAGCGTCATTCAGACACCACGTAACGCACCAGGGCTCATCCAAAGCTCCGTTGTCCAGGTTATCGCAGAGATCACACCTCAGGGGGAGACCACTATCAGGGTCTTTAAAAAGATCCCTAGATGGGCAAGAAGCCCTGCAAAATCCACATTCATCATATTTCTTATCACCTAGCGTTATAGTGTATCTGGCGTTACACTCAGCTGAGGTATACTCGCCGCCCATTACAGGTAGATACATGTCGTTCAGCTGATCATAGCTTACCCGAATGCGAGACCTCTCAGGGTTTGTGCTGCTGTATCTAGGACTAGCATGAAAGGCGGAACAGGCTACCTCACAAGCTCGGCAACCCATGCATTTGTCAGCATTGATGTTTATAACTGTGACCTTCCTCATTTTTCGGAACCTCCCCCTGAAGATGTTTCTGAAGCGCCTTCAGCTTTTCCGTCACCTAGAATTCCCCTTTCCTTTAAATCCTTGGACACATAATCAAGGCCAAATCTATCCAGGGTTTCTTCGGTTGGGATACCATCACTATTCCAACCCTTGAACTTGTAATACTCATCCTTCAGTTTAGCTTCATAGTCAGGGAATCTCCTCTTCCAATGATCAACAGGAGGTTCATCGTCCTTACTTCTCACACCCCTTCTCACATTTATAGCTCTCAGCAGAGTTCGGTTCCTATTGGCTATTTCCCACAGTTGCTCTTCATTGATATCTATGCCAGTCCCTAATGAAACCATACGGGGTATATTGTGTATGTGATAGGGAGGCTTGATGAGGAATGAAGACATGCCGGCACAGATTCCGGTTGCATCGTCAATATAATGCATAATTTCCTGCCATTCAACCAGGTCGCACACCATGTCAACTGGTGGATAATACGGAAAAATCTTGTCATCATCCCCCCATTCCATAATAAATTGTTTAAATCTTTCTTCCTTACCAGTGGGAATCTGTATCCAGTTATTTACGAATTCTTCTCTCAAGTCTTTAGGAAGGGGTACTTGAGGAATCTGCCCTTCTATCTGGGTAATGTTTGCCTTCTCTCCGGTGCCGTATAAAAGATAATAAATCGGGTTAAGCATCCCCAGCTTAATAACCATCTGCTCATGCTTTTTGGTAGTATTGTGATCAAATTCCTCAGCCCCTTTTCCGATCTGACGAGCTGCCCGGTATACACCATTAGCCAGGGCATCACCGATCCCCTCCCGGTTGGCAATTTTTTCAAGTAGCCAGAAAAACCTTTCTTCATCACTACCGTCTGGAGCTCTTGGGGGAAAACCAGGCATATCCTTGTCAGTCAGAATGCCATTTTCATAAAGCTCAATGGCAAATGCCATAACCTGAGGATTTGTGTACCCGTCCATCCCATATTCTTGGGCCAGCCCGGCGATTTTATAGCCAAACTCCAGATCATTCGACATGGCGCCCATCACATAGGTGAGCTTGGAATAGCATTTCATCATGTATGTCGGGGTTCCAAGACCGGGGTAAGAAATCAGCGCTCCGCATTCATTTGGACAGTTATAGCAACTTATGAGGCGTATTATTGCCTTGTCCTGAATTTTGTTCCACTGTTCTTCTACTTCCTCAGTCCAGAAGTTTTTCCTGCGGGTGCGGGCATGTCCCCAAGAGAAACTGGTCGTATGCCATTCTTCATCACGTAATGCCATCTCCTGTGGTGAGCCAACCCCGGCAAGAATGGCAGGCACACCTTTAATAGGGTTTTCCCATCGGAAATTTCTATATTGCAGCACGTCGTTGCAAAGGTTCATAAATTCCTCCGGGTGAGCGACGTTGATGTCCTTCTTCCCCCGGACAACTATAGCCTTTAGCCCTTTATCCCCCATAACTGCGCCTACTCCAAGTCGACTTGCACTAGACCTGCCATGCTCGATGGAGGAATAGAAGACCTTATTCTCGCCGGCAAGTCCAATGGCGGCGACTTGCACTTTCGGATCCTTAAGCTCCTTCTTAATAAGCTCTGTGACCTCAAGAGGCCCTTTGCCACGCAGGTGGGAAGCATCGCGTATTTCTATCTTATCGCCATTTATCCATAGATAAACTAGATCAGGTGATTTCCCGCGGATTATCACTTTGTCATATCCGGCAAATTTTAGCTCTGGTGCCCAAAAGCCTCCCATCATTGAGAACGCCATCAATCCTGTTTGAGGAGAAAATGTGGAAACAATGGTGCGATTGGCACTCGGGGCCTGTGTACCACATAAGATGCCAGTGCCGAATATGAGCAGGTTATCGGGGGAAAATGGCTCGGTTTCAGGAGGAACCCTATCCCATAATATCTTGGCGTTAGTACCCAGCCCACCCAAGTAAAGCTCAGTTAATTTTGGGTCAGTAGAGACCTTATCAAAGCTTCCTCGGGTTAGGTCAATTTCTAAATTGTACCCTGTCTCTGCATACCTCATTTTTTTACCTTTTTTTAAATTTCGTACTTATGTAATATCATCTTTGAATACTATGATTTTTTTTGGGGTTTACGTTAAAGCCTTGTCGCCGGTTATTGAAGGTTGAATTTGCCTTGGGTGATATAGTTATTACCTCGCCAAAGCCTCTGTCGGGGATTCAGATGCTTGAGTCTGTAATAAAGAATTAAAAGGATTGTTTTTTCCTTGTATTTCTCATAGAAACTTAGAAGGCTACTTTGCTGAAGCCGAATAGTTTCCAAAATAAAGCATATCAATCATATCTGACCTAGCAAACATATATACCATCAATTATTTTTTTAAATCGATAGAAATTAATCAATAATTTTCTTCAGATTAATAAATTCACACCTGTCAAAGCCGAGAGACTTAAAAAAAGATAACAGGTCAACGGAATCCCACTTGACTGATGTGAAGATATTCTTTATATCCATTTTCATAAGTTCATCAAAGACCTCTTTGGCCATTTTTTTTCCGATCCCGCTTCCCATGTATTTCGGGTCCACACCAAAAAGGCCGATCCACGCGCTTTTTTCTAAGCCGAATCCCCCATAGAGTATATAAGTGACAATAAAACCTACTCCCTTGCCATTAAGCTCTGCAACGAAGCTAATTTCGTCCTTTTTTTTAACCTCTTTTTTGATAAGTGGTTTATAATCCAATGTGGCGGAATCTTTTGTTATTGACCGCA
Source organism: uncultured Desulfobacteraceae bacterium (assembly GCA_964393665.1). Classification (GTDB taxonomy): domain Bacteria; phylum Desulfobacterota; class DSM-4660; order Desulfatiglandales; family B25-G16; genus M55B121. The sequence continues at coordinate 12,021 of CAYMVB010000183.1, forward strand.
GGATTCGGTTAATATCATCAGCATCATTTTCCTTTAGCCTTCTTATAATAAAATTTTCCAAGCCCAAATCCTTCTTACCTTTACTAACTAATCTATTCTTATTATCTTAACATTTTTGCCAACCCAATCTGGTGGAAGGTATACTCGGCCACTATTTCCACTTAATTTAACCTCTTTTTGAAGCATCTCTTCGCCATAAATCTCGAATTTCACTTTTTTTACCTTCTTTTCTTTCTGGGCAGAATTTTTTATTTCGTTTTTCATCTATAAATAAAAAATAATAATTATTAACAACACTATATGTAGCTCGCTTTTATAAATATGAGAACATGCGTATAAAAAACATGATTAATTTATGGCTATAATTTAGCTACAATGTAACTACACTTTCTACTTATATTGAACCAAAATTATATTGTCAATAAAAAATTATCAATATTTTTTCAGTTTAAGGAAAAGCTGAATGTATATTTTGACATTATTGATTGTTTTAAGAATTTTAATTTTTACTATTCGCAAGGTTATTTTGACTTGACTTAGAAGCCGAGAAAGGAATATATAATAATGGATTTTATCAATAATACAGGTATTATCTCGCTTAGGAAATTGAAGCAATATTTCAGGCTTTCCCAATAGTACTTTGCACACTGCCATGGCAGTCTTTTTTCTTGAAACCCTAAATTAGTCCTGATAGGCATTTTCATAAGTTGACCAATACCTTTTAAGATTCATAACAGAATTGCAGGCTGAAAGTTTTACGTAGTTTAATTTTTTTAAATAAGGAGAAATTTGTATGGGAGATGTTGTTATTGTAGGTGGTATTAGGACACCTGTAGGTTCATTTGGGGGATCATTAAAAACTACACCAGTGGTTTCCCTTGGTTCATTGGTATTGAAGGAAACATTGAAAAAACTCGGGTTGAGACCTGAAATAAGCAGTAAACTTAAGAGTTTTGAGCCTGATGCCCTTAAAGGTAATGATATGATTGAGCTAGAAAAAAAGGGCTATGACTACGATGATTCCCTCCAGCCTATAAGTATTGATGAAGTAATCATGGGTAATGTCATAGGTGCCGGGCAAGGGCAGAATGTTGCCAGACAATCATTAATCTATGCCGGAATCCCCAAGGAGGTTAACGCCTTTACTGTTAATAAGGTCTGTGCATCAGGAATGAAGGCCTTGGCACTTGCGGCACTATCTATACGGGGGGGAGAGCATGATGTTATCCTTGCCGGTGGCATGGAAAACATGAGTATGGCGCCATATGCAATAAATGCGGCTCGCTGGGGAGCAAGGATGAATAATAATGAATTGACTGATTTAATGGTCTTTGATGGTCTATGGGAAATTTTTTATGGCTATCATATGGGCATAACAGCTGAAAATATTGCTGAAAGATATGGCATATCGAGACAGGAACAAGATGAGCTTGGCGCCTTAAGCCATGCGAGGGCTAAAAAGGCAATAGCAGATGGGATTTTTGAACAAGAGATTATTCCAGTAGTCATCCCTCAAAGAAAAGGGGAGCCGATAGTATTTGATACAGATGAAAGGCCGATGGATACTAGTGTCGAAAAAATGTCGAAGCTACCAACTGCCTTTAAAAAGGAAGGGACGGTTACAGCTGGAAACGCCTCTGGAATTAACGATGCTGCTGCAGCGCTTCTTTTGATGTCCGCTGAAAGGGCTAAGGATTTAGGCATAAAACCTATTGCAAAGATTAAGGCCTATGCATCAGGGGCAATTGATCCCGCATATATGGGTTTAGGTCCTATTCCTGCAGTTAGAAAGGTTTTGGAGACTACGGGTTTAAGCGTAAATGATTTTGGTGAAGTTGAGCTCAACGAGGCATTTGCCTCTCAGGCTATTGCATGTATAAGAGAGCTGGGTTTTGACTTGGATAAAACTAACCTGCTGGGAAGTGGTATATCGATAGGACACCCAGTTGGGTGTACGGGTGCCAGAATTGTATTGACCCTGATGAATGAAATGGTCAGAAATGATGTTGAGTTAGGGCTTGCAACGTTATGTATAGGCGGGGGCCAGGGCATGGCAATGGCACTTGAGAGAGTTTAATTATTTGTAAGTCTAAATCGATAACGGTTTCAGTCATTTTTTATCTAAATTTAGAAAATCTTTAAGGAGTTATTTTATGGCCTATGAGACTATTATTTATGAGGTGGATAATACTATTGCGATAATTAAATTTAACAGACCGAAGGTACTTAATGCCATTAATCGAACAGTTATAGCTGAGACAAGAAATGCCTTGGAAGGGGTAATCAATGATAAATCTATAAAGGTGTTGATACTTACAGGTGAGGGGGATAAAGCCTTTATAGCAGGAGCTGATATAGCTGAGATGAAAGATTATACACCTTTGGAGGGAAAATTCTTTTCGCGACAAGGCCAGGAGCTGTTATTTTTGATAGAAACTCTGCCTGTTCCTGTGATTGCTTCTGTGAATGGTTTTGCGCTTGGAGGAGGTACAGAAATATCCATGGCGTGCGACTTTATATACGCCGCGGATTCGGCAATGTTTGGTCAACCTGAAATAAATCTTGGAATTATCCCTGGCTTTGGGGGAACGCAGAGATTATCGCGTTTGGTAGGAAAATCAATGGCTAAGGAGCTTTGTATGACAGGTGCTATGATAAGTGCTGGTGAGGCCAAGGATATAGGAATTGTAAATAAGGTCTTCCCAAAAACCTCTTTATGGGATGAGACTATGAAAACCGCACGATTATTGGCTGCAAAGGGAAAGGTATCTATACGCGCTGTGAAGGAGACAATTGAGAGGGGGTATGACCAAGACCTTAGAACTGGTTGCTATATGGAATCTGATGCCTTTGGAATATGTATGGCGAGTCCGGATTCAAGGGAAGGTATGAGCGCCTTTTTAGAAAAGAGAAAGGCTGAGTTTAAAGGGGAACTTTTTTAGATGTGAGGGTATCATGGATTTCAAATTAAACAAGGAACAAGAGGCAATCCAAAAGGCCGCACAGGAATTTGCGAAGGGAGAGTTTGACAAGGATATGGCCCTTGAATTTGAAAGAGGGCATACATTCCCAAAAGATATTTGGAAAAAGGCGGCCGAGCTTGGTTTTGTTGGTATACATTTTCCAGAGCAGTATGGCGGGCAAGACTATGGAATTTTTGAGAATACCCTTGTGGTAGAGGCCTTCTGTAAGCAGGACTCAAGCTTTGGCATTGCCCTTAGTCTATCTGATTTTGCATCAGAGATAATACTCAGGTGCGGAAATGATGAACAAAGGGAGAAATATCTGATTCCCATTGCAACCGGCAAGAGTCTTTCAAGTGGAGGGTTTACAGAGCCTGATCATGGAAGCGATATTACAATTATGGATACGAATGCCGCTAGAGATGGAAATGATTATGTAATAAACGGTGTAAAAACATTTATCACTAATGGCACGAACAGTGATTTTGTCATGGTGCTTTGTCAGACAGACCCTGAAGTAAAACCTTCTTATCGTGGCCAGTCTGTTATTATTGTTGAGAGGGGTGTTCCAGGATATACTACCTCCGATGTTGGTGATAAAATGGGTATTAAGATGACTGCAACTGGGGAACTCTCATTTAACAATGTTAGAGTTCCTTCCTCTAATCTTGTTGGCCAGGAAAATAGGGGTTTTTATCAGGTTTTAGAATTTTTTGACGAAAGCAGGATTGAGATAGCCGCGCAGGCCCTAGGAATTGCCCAGGGGGCCTTTGATAGGGCACTTGCATATGTAAAGGAGCGAAGTCAGTTTGGAAAGAAAATAGCCCAGTTTCAAGTAACACAGCATAAGCTGGCAGATATGGCCACTAAGATTGAGACCGCAAGACTTATAGTTTATAAGGCGGCCTGGAATTTTGATCAGGGGAAAATAGATCCAAAATTAACATCTATTGCTAAAATGTATGCGGCAAGGACGGCAGTTGAGGTCTCTGATGAAGCAATACAAATGCTCGGAGGCTATGGATATATGCTCGAATATGAGGTTGAGCGCTTTTACAGGGATGCAAAGATAATGGAAATATATGAAGGAACAAGGGAGATTCAGAAAAATACAATTGCCAGTTCGTTGCTTGGAAAATTTTAAAAGGAGGCTTTTATGTTTAACAAAAAAAGCTTAGAGGATATAGCAAATGAAGAGAAAAAGTGGCAAAAGCTGTTTAATGAATATACCCTGAAGGCACCTGAAAGGCTGAAGAGGTTTTCTACTGTTTCTGACAAGACTATTAAAAATATTTATACACCCCTGGATATAGAAAATCTGGATTATTCTAAAGAGATAGCCTTTCCAGGGATATATCCTTTTACTCGCGGTGTTCAACCAACAATGTACCGTGGCAGGCTATGGACTATGCGGATGTTTGCAGGGTTGGGGTCTGCCAAGGATACAAATGAGAGATTTCACCTGCTGGTTAACGAGGGACAGACAGGTTTGTCTACAGCATTTGATATGCCGACCCTTATGGGCTATGACACCGACTCCCCTCGCTCAAGAGGAGAATGTGGGAAATGCGGTGTAGCCATTGATTCATTGAAGGATATGGAAATATTGTTCGACGGTCTTCCTATTGATAAGATAACTACCTCTATGACGATAAACCCACCTGCATCTATTCTTTGGGCAATGTATATCGCGATGGCTGAAAACAGAGGGATTAATAGACGTATAATTGGTGGAACCATCCAAAATGATATGCTTAAGGAATTTATAGCGCAAAAAACATTTATGTGCCCGCCTAAACCTTCTATGAGACTTATAACGGATACCGTCGAGTTTGGTACCAAGGAAGTTCCACGGTGGAATACAATAAGTATAAGCGGTTACCACATTAGAGAGGCTGGCTCGACTGCAGTCCAGGAACTTGCATTTACTCTAGCTGATGGCATTGCTTATGTGGAGGCGGCTCTGGAAAGAGGGCTTGATATTGATGCATTTGCTCCGCGGCTATCGTTTTTCTTTAACTCACATCTTGACTTTTTTGAGGAAATTGCAAAGTTCAGGGCAGCCAGAAGAATGTGGTCACGTATAATGAAGGAAAGATTTAAGGCAAAAGATGAGCGCTCTTTATGGCTAAGGTTTCATACGCAAACTGCAGGGTGCTCTCTTACAGCACAGCAGCCTTACAATAATGTTATAAGGACCTCACTTGAGGCCTTGGCCGCTGTACTTGGTGGAACACAATCACTGCATACAAACTCCCTGGACGAGGTTCTTGCTATACCTACTGAAGAGGCAGCAACTATTGCCTTAAGGACACAGCAGATAATAGCTGAAGAGTCTGGAGTCGCAAATACCATTGATCCGCTCGGCGGATCCTTTTTTGTGGAGAGACTTACGAGAGATATGGAGGAAGAGGCCTTTGAATATATCAAAAAAATTGATGATATGGGTGGAATGGTGGCGGCTATAGAGCGTAATTATCCACAAATGGAAATAGCAGATGCTGCTTATAAGTATCAATTGCAGGTAGACAGTCAAGAAAAAACGGTGGTTGGGGTAAATAAATACGTTAGTGAAGAAGAAATTCCTATTGAGATTCTTCAAATTGATGAGGAACTAGAAGAAAAACAGATAAAATGGCTAAATGAGCTCAAAGAAAACAGGGATAATAATAAGGTAAAAGAGGCCTTAGAAAAACTGGGTGAGGCATGCGAGGGAAATTCTAACCTTATGCCTGTTATTATTGAAGCAGTTAAAGCATATGCCACGGAGCAGGAAATCACTGATGTTTTCAGGGAGGTCTTTGGTGTTTATAGAGATCCAGGTGTATATTGAAATCTACATAAGTAAGGCAGGGTATTTTTATCACCAGAAGGGAACATCAAAGAGGTAATATTTTATAAAAAAATTGCTTATTATGAAAAAGTAAGAACTGAATGCACGATTTATTGGTTAGGTTTATGGGTTTTGAGCCGCATTATTGGGAGATGATATGAATAAAGAGAGGAGAGTTAGAGTTTTAGTGGCAAAGCCAGGTCTGGATGGTCACGATAGGGGGGCGAGAATTATTGCCAGGGCATATAGAGATGCAGGATTTGAGGTTGTTTATTCTGGTCTTCATCAGACGCCTGAGGAAGTGGTTCAAGCTGCTATACAGGAGGATGTAGATATGATAGGTTTATCCAGTTTAGCAGGTGCCCATATGTATCTTTTTCCGCGAGTTGTAGAACTGCTTAAGGAAAAAAATGCTGATGATATTGTTGTTTGCGGTGGCGGGATATTCCCGGAGGAAGATATACCAAAATTAAAAAATGCAGGAATTAAGGAAGTATTTACCCCTGGCACTCCTCTTACAGAGATAGTAAACTGGGTTAAAGAAAATGTTAATCCAAGGGGTTTGTAAAGGGAAAAATGGAAATTATAGATGGCTTATAGGTTAGGTACAGGGAAAAAATTAATGAGCCTTTCACTGTTGCTTTAATAATGTAGGGAAGTTTCTAATGGAGATAGTTCAGAAGATTAAGACGGGGGATATAAGGGCTGTTGCGAGACTTATAAGGGATATAGATGATAATATACCAGAGGCGAGAGAGGTGCTCAAAGAGCTTTATAGCGCAACTGGAAATGCTTATGTAATTGGAGTGACAGGAGCACCTGGTGTTGGAAAGAGTACCTTGGTGGACCAGATGGTAAGCCACTTGAGAAAGGCTGGCAAGACAGTCGGGGTGCTTGCGGTTGATCCTACTAGCCCTTTTAGTGGTGGTGCTATACTGGGAGACCGCGTAAGAATGCAAAGACACAGCATGGACGAGGGAGTATTTATTCGCTCCATGGCAACACGAGGGGCCTTTGGTGGTTTAACGCAGTCAACAAGAAGCGCCATAGATGTTTTAGATGCTATGGGTAAAGATTATGTTATTGTTGAGACAGTGGGTGTAGGGCAGGATGAGGTTGATATAGTTAGAAGTTCGGATACAACCCTTATCGTTCTTGTACCTGGTATGGGTGATGATGTTCAGGCCTTAAAGGCAGGAATTTTAGAGGTGGGTGATATTTTTATAATAAATAAGAGCGACAGAGAGGGAGTAGATAAAACCGTCGGTGATATAAGGCTGATGATTGAAATGGGTGAAAAAAGATATAAGGACGGCTGGAAGCCACCAATTTTAACTACACAGGCGGCATTTGATAAAGGGATAAGGGAACTTCTAGATGAAATCGAGAAGCATCGCCTCCATTTGTTATCAAATAAAACAATGTTATCAAAACTGAGATATGAAAAAGCTAAAAGCGACCTTTCGGAAATGATAAAGGACAAGATAGCAAAGGAAATATTTATTGATATAACAAGCTCAGGGGAATTCGAGGAGGCAATTAAATCAATTATAGATAAAAAAATTGATCCATATACTGCTTGTGATAAAATTGTATCAGCCAAGTTTAAATCAAATATAAGATGATGGAAAGGATTATTCCATTGTGGGTAGTACAGGTTATACTGGCATTAATCGCCCTTTTTTTTGTGCTTTTTGGGGTAAATCTTCTTTATATGGCATACCATATCAATGATCCCTTTTCATTTATCATGACTTTCTTTTCATCGAATTTAATTATTCTCATTGGCACCGTTCTTTTTATCAGTTTCATCTTGAAAATTTATCGAGGTTTTAATAAAAATACTGAGAAGAAGGAATAAGCGTGTTTTGATAATCTTTATGCATAATCGTATTACGGCCGTTTTATAATTTTTTAGTAAAGGAGTACTTAAAGATGCCACGGAGAAAGAAAGATAAGCCTATGGCGCAAAGATTGAAGGAAATCAGGGATGAGAAGGGATTTAGCATTGAACACGTATCCAATGAAACTGGATTTTCTGTAGAATATATCTCTGATATAGAGGAAGGAAAATTACGGCCCCCTGTTGCAACTATCCTGCGTTTATCAAGGGCATTAGAAATAGATAGTGGCATTTTGCTGAAAAAGGATGATGATGAGGCAAATAAAAAAAGGGCTGAAGGCTTTAAGGAGAGAACAGAGTCATATAGCTATCAGGTTTTAACGCCAGAGGCGGCCTATAAGCATTTAAAGGCATTTAAGGTGTTCATCGACCCTGTTTCCGACCATAAATCAGTAAGCTATCAGCATGAAGGTGAGGAGTTTATTTACGTTCTTCAGGGAAGGGTAGAGGTTACTGTTGGGGACAATAAAACTGTTTTGGAGCCCGGTGACACACTTCACTTTAATTCTTCGATTGCGCATAAGCTTAAAAATCTGAGTTCTGAAAGGGCCGAAACAATAGTTGTGCTTTATACACCGTAATTAATGGAGTTACTATGTCTTATCAACTGAATGAAGAACAGAAAATGATTCAGGCCATGGTTAGAGACCTGGCTCGAGAGGTTATTCTACCTGGAGCTGCGGAAAGGGATAAAACCAAGGAATTTCCATCAGAGAATATAAAAAAAATGGCAGAGCTTGGTCTTATGGGTATGGGTGTGCCGACTGAGTATAATGGAGCAGGGGTTGACACAATCAGTTACAGCCTAGCCCTTCAGGAGATTGGTTATGCCTGTGCTTCAACTGCGGTAATAATGTCAGTACATAACAGTGTATCGTGCGGGCCCATTTATAGGTTTGGTTCAGAATACCTTAAGGAAAATTATTTAAAACCATTGGCAGCAGGCGAAAAACTTGGCTGTTTTGCATTAACGGAGCCAAGCGCTGGCTCTGATCCCGCAAGCCAAAAGACAACAGCTAAAAAAGATGGAGATAGTTATGTATTAAATGGGTCAAAGGCGTGGATAACCAGCGGAAAAAATTCGGATGTGGTAGTATGTTCTGCATATACAGATAAAAGTAAAAAACACAGAGGAATAAGTGCTTTTATCTTGGATAAGAGTATGCCTGGTTTTATCGTAGGGCCAGAAGAAGATAAAATGGGCCAAAAGGCCTCAGACTCAACAGGCCTTATATTCGAGGATTGTAGAGTCCCGGCTGAAAACCTCCTTGGTGAAGAGGGTCAGGGCTTCATCATCGCTATGACTGCACTTGACGAAGGGCGCATAGGTATAGCATCAATGTCTGTAGGCATTGGCCAGGCCTGTTTGGACGCTGCTATAAATTACTCAAAGGAGAGGGAGCAGTTTGGGAGAAGTTTATCTAAGTTTCAAGGAATCAGGTGGATGATAGCAGACATGGCGGTTCAGGTTGAAGCGGCCCGTTTACTTGCGTTTAATGCGGCGGCAATGAAAGATAATAAGGAACGATTTACGGCTGAGGCGTCAATGGCAAAACTTTTTGCATCTGAAATGGCAAATAAGGTTGCCTATCAGGCATTGCAAATACATGGTGGATATGGTTATAGTAAGGAATACCCTGTAGAAAGATATTACCGGGATGCAAGAGTCACAACTATATATGAGGGAACTTCAGAGATCCAAAGGATAGTAATTGCAAATAATATCATCGAATCTTAATCTCTTCAAAAAAGACTTATAAAATACCCCCAATATCCCTTTACCATAAAAACACGTGTGTGATTATTCTTCATTAACTATTTCTCCAAATAAAATAAGTAGTTAAGTGAAATAGTTGTTATAACCGAAGGAGGCAGCTATTTGATGACAGTTGAATTAAATGAAAAGATGAGTTTTGAATCTGATATAAAAAAGCTGAAAATTCTTCTGCCCTATTGGGTAAACCATAATCAACAACACATTCAAGATAACGAGAAATGGATAGAAAAAGCAGAAAAGCTTGGGCTATCAGAGGTTGTCAGTGAACTAAAGAAGTCTGTTGAAATCTCAAAAAAGGCAAACGAACATATAGAGTTTGCATATAAAGGTCTTAAAAAAAGACATGCAACTGAAAAGATAATGTCGAAATACCCATCTCACACCATAAGGGTAGAAAAAGAGTGGGAATCTAAAAATTTTGAACTTAAGCAGATAGGTATTATACGAAGTCCCTACACCGAAAGTGCACCATACCAGCCTGTAGATGAGGATGAGGGTGATTTTCGTATAATCATTGACCCTCAGCATGCCAAGGGGCTTCAAAGGCTGGAAAGTTTTCGGTATATCTATGTGCTTTATTATATAGACAGAATAAAGAAAGAATTATCACCACTGGTAAACCCTCCGTGGACTGGTGATATGGAGGTGGGTGTTTTTGCCAGTAGGGCACCTGCCCGGCCAAATCCTATTGGACTGAGTATTGTAACCTTAAAGAAAATTGTAAATAATGAAATTTTTACTTCCGGCTTAGATGTATTTGATGGGACACCCTTGCTTGATATAAAGCCATATATAAAAGATCTGGACTCTAAATCTGATGCCAATTATGGTTGGGTAGAGGGATTAGATGACTTTGATCACCTTCTTTTGCATATCAAGGGTATACCTCATGATTATTGAGATTGTCTGGTAGCTGTTTTTCCAGTTTATTGAAGGCATGTACGGAAGAATGTTTATTTTTCAGCACCTTTTAGCCCTAGATTTGCTGGAGTCAACCTTATGATACGTAGCTAGCAGGGCTATATAATAATACCTCTAACATAGGTGCCATACGTTCATTAATCATCTTTATTTATAATTGCCTTTGTCCCCGAAATACGCTTTGTTGCTGGCTTTTTTTGATTTGTTTTTTGGCGTGACCTATTATATACTTTACTATATAAATCAATAATTGTTTAAAATGTAATGTCGTGTTTCCCCGTTCAACTCAAAATCCGGGTAAAAGCATAGATTTCTATTGATACATAACGTTTGCTGTATTTGTATTATACATTTGTAGATGCACCCTGATAGTATTTGATATTTTAAATCTTAGTTATAAGAGGTGATTGATTTATGGAGATAGTTGGCATATATGGCAGCCCAAGAGAGGGAGGCAATACTGATGTGCTTCTTGATAATGTTCTAAAAGGTGTAGAATCAAAAGGTGCAGATATAAGCAGGATTTATGTCAGAGACCTAAAAATGTCCGGTTGCAGGGCTTGTGATGGCTGTGCAAAAACTGGTATTTGTGTAGTCAAGGACGATATGCAGGAAATATATCCTTTGCTGGAAAATGCAAAGGTTGTCATATTGGCCTCCCCCATTTTTTTCTATGGGGTGACTTCTCAGATTAAGTCGTTAATTGACCGTGGTCAGGCTATGTGGGCAAGAAAGCGACTGAAAGAAAAAAATGAAAAGCTTGGGGCCCAAGCTATGGGCAAAGGATATTTGATAGCTGTAGGGGCGACAAAGGGTAAGAATCTTTTTGAATGCGCTAAGCTTGTAGCAAAATATTATTTTGATGCATTGAATATGACGTATGAAGACGGGCTTTTTTTTAGGGGCATGGAATCGATTGATGCGGCGGATAAGAATCCTGAGGCCTTGCAGCAAGCGTATGAATTCGGGGAGAAGATTACATTTTAGGACTAAGGAGTGGCTATATGGAACCTTTAGAAATTATTGATATATTGGAAAATTGTGATATTTTTAAGGGTCTGGGAAGGGCTGAGGTTGAAAAGATAGCTACTCTTGGTCACATAGAGACATTCGAGACCGGGGAAAATATATTGAATCAAGGTGATTCCTGCGAGAATCTTTATATAATAGCAGAGGGGCATGTTTTCTTGGAAAGGGATATCGATCTAGGAACACGAAAAGGAAATGCTATTATATCCCTTTTGGGAAAGGGTAGAACCCTCGGTTGTTGGTCTACACTTATAGGGGAAGCTGATATTTTATTGTCATCCGCAAGATGCAGAAGACCCACAAAGGTTTTTGTGGTCAAAGGTCAATCACTCAGAGAGATGATGCTTGATGATGTTAAATTGGGATTTAACATATTAGAAAGGCTTTGCTATTTGCTTAGAGATAGAATTCACGGCGCATACGGGGCCTTGGAAAATATATAGGAGACACATTTTAGCTTCCCTCATAGCTATCTAATTTAAGGCCTTTCTTAAGTCTTAAATCCTCAATCTTATTTAGAGGTTTTTCTAAGAGCCTGCGCCTCGTTGTTATAAGTTGCTCATATTCTTTTTGTGCATCGTCTATTTTTTTTCCTAATGAGTCTAATTTCTTAATAAATTCGGTCCACTGGCACTTGAATACCCCTAATAGGGACAGAACATCATTAGAGATTTTATCCAGGCTGAAGCTATCCAAAGATTGTCTTATTACAGCTAAGACAGCAAAGAGGGTTGTAGGCGAACATATAATTACCTTATTCTTTATCCCCTCATCAAGAATGGAGTTATCTTCTGTGAAGATAAAGGAATATATTTGTTCGTTTGGAATAAAGAGCAAGGCATAATCAATAGTATTTTGTTCTGGGCTTATATAGTCTCTTGTTGCAACCTCCTTAATTTTTGCCTTAACATCCTTTAAGAATGTTCTGCGAAGCTTTTCTTTTTCTATCTCCCGATTAGATTCTAAAAATTTGGCATAGTTATCCAAGGGAAATTTTACATCCATGTTTAATTTAAGGTTATCTGGGAGAATAAATGTAAAATCAGGTCTTGTTCTAACTCCATCTATAGTCTTCTGCTTTAAATAATTTACATTCTCAACAAAACCCGCCATTCTCAGGATATCTTCTGCCAATCTTTCCCCCCATTGCCCCCTTATTTTAGTATTTGATAGGACCTCTCTCAGCTTATTTGTAGTCTGTGTTAATGCCATTGTCTGTCTGTTGGCAATGTCAAGTTGGCTGGAAAGTTCAGCAAACTTTATTTCTCGGTCCTTTTCAAGCCCTTTCATTAAGTTTGAGGCATCTTCAAGCCTTTTTGTCATTTCTTGTAATTGGCGGTCAATAAGCGTTTTTTTCAAGTCCAAATCTTTTAGGCTCATCTCCCTGTCCGATTGAGATCTTGATTTTGCCAGTTTTAGAAACTCTTCTGTTGATCTTGATAATGCCTCAAATGATAAATTCGCAAAGCTAACCTTAATATTCTCAAGGATTAGGTCAATATTTGCATGATGTTGGACATTACTTTCATGTAACAGTTCTCTGGCTAACTCATTAACTGTTTTTGATCGTAACAATTGTATTAAGAAGGCAGTTAGCAACCCTGCTATGAATCCAACTATCAGTCCAACAATGGTAGACAAAAAGTCCATTTACGTTTCACCTCTTGAAAGTTTTTCAATAATTGTTCAGTATATCATTAAATTTTATTTTTAGTACTTTTATCAGATACGAAATAATAGTATAAAATAAAATACATAATAAAGCACAATAACGGCAGGGTGTAAACGTATAAGGAGATACTGGTTCAGATTTTCTGTGGTTCTGAATTTAAAACCCCAAGTCAAAAACGTGGATTATGAGATTGTGCTACTATGAAAGAAAGGCAATAGGTGCTAGTTACTTATATGAAGATATTTATGGATTCTAACATGAAGGTACATGGTGAAAGCATTGTAGAGCTATTTGGAGATGGAGCATGCTCAGGTAACCCTGGTCCTGGTGGATATGGTACCATACTGAGATATAAGTCGGAAGAAAGGGAGCTGGCCGGGTATTGCCCAAACACTACAAACAACAGGATGGAACTTATGGCAGTTATAGCAGGATTGAGAGTGCTTAAAAGGCCATCTCGGGTAAGGGTTTTTACAGATTCAAATTATGTTTTCAAGGGCATAACTGTTTGGATTAAGACATGGGTACGTAAAAATTGGCTAAACTCTCAAAAAAAGCCTGTGCTGAATAAAGATCTCTGGAAGGAACTCTTAGAAGTGAGTCAAAAGCATCAAATAGAGTGGAGATGGGTGAAGGGACATTCTGGACACCCTGAAAATGATCGTTGCGACGCAATAGCGAGAAAAGCAATTAAGGAAAGAAGGTGATTAAACCTCTTTCTTTTATTCATATTTACCTGGAATGCATTTGGCAACTTGAAGGCTGCAGGGAATTGTTTACCTATGAGTTTACAATAGGCAAGGGTTATTTTTCCATCTTAAGGTGAGGGATAAATCGTGTTATGCATAAATTAAGGCACTGCCTGATAAGGATTCATTCACCCAATAGAAAATACTGTAGTTAAAAAAATCAGCTGAATACATTATTATCCCTAATCAATATAAATCAAATCTGCATGTTTGAGGCCAAAGACTTTTTTAAGGAGGTCGAACGTGGAAAAGCAACATAAATTTTCAATGTGGTATATTATACTGGGAATATGGGTTGTGTTGATAATACATAACTACCTTGCGGGCGCCTTTGCTATTCAAGCAATTCCATATAGCGAGTTTTTAAAACTTTTAAAGGAACAAAAGATAGCTGACATAGCAATTAAAGAAGATACCATACAGGGCAGAATCCTTAATGGAGATGCTGACCAAGGAGGCGGAACTCTTTTTAAGACGGTGAGGGTCGACTCGCAGATATCAGAGCTACTGGATAAATATGACGTCAGCTTTAAAGGTGAAATTGAATCCACTTTCTTACGTGATTTGTTCTCATGGTTGCTCCCTGTTTTTCTTTTTTTTGGAATTTGGTATCTCCTATTTCAAAGGCTAGCAGGAAAGCAACAGGGCTTCATGTCCTTAGGTAAGAAAAAGGCAAAGGTCTACAAACAGGAAGATATGGACGTTACGTTTCAAGACGTCGCTGGCGTTGAGGAGTCAAAACAGGAGCTTGTGGAGATTGTGGATTTCTTAAAGGCCCCTGAAAAATTTACGGTGCTTGGCGGAAAAATGCCCCGCGGCGTTTTGTTGGTTGGGCCTCCTGGCACTGGCAAGACCCTCCTGGCAAAGGCTGTTGCTGGAGAAAGTGGCGTACCGTTTTTCAGCATGAGCGGTTCCGAATTCGTAGAGATGTTTGTAGGATTAGGTGCGGCAAGGGTACGAGACCTCTTTGAGGAAGCTAAAAAGGAAGCACCTTGTATAATCTTTGTTGATGAGTTAGACGCCTTAGGGAAGGCTAGGGGGTTTGGTGGGAGTGTAGGAGGTAATGAAGAGAGAGAGCAGACATTGAATCAGCTCCTTGTGGAGATGGATGGATTTGATCCCAAAATAGGCGTCATATTGATGGCAGCTACGAATAGGCCTGAGATTTTGGATCCTGCACTTCTGCGCGCTGGTCGTTTTGATCGCCAGATTCTAGTGGATCGACCTGATAAGAAAGGGCGTATTGATATACTTAAGATACATATGAAAAATATTACAATAGATAGGAACTTAGATATAGAACAGCTAGCGAATATGACACCCGGCATGGTAGGGGCAGATCTTGCAAATCTAGTTAATGAGGCAGCACTCTTGGCTGTTCGAAGAAAGAAGAAAAAGGTAGGAATGCCGGAATTTGAAGAGGCTATAGAAAGGGTTATGGGTGGTTTAGAAAAAAAGAATCGCCTCATAAACCCTAAGGAACGTGAGATAGTTGCCTACCATGAGTTAGGTCATGCTATCGTTGCCTTGACGTTGCCTGGTACAGATCCAGTCCAGAAAATATCTATAATACCACGGGGAATTGCTGCGTTAGGATATACTATGCAGGTTCCGACAGAAGATCGCTACCTCATGAGTAAAACGGAGCTTCTTAATAAAATTGCCACACTCCTTGGAGGACGTGCGTCAGAACAAATCATTTTTAGAGATATTTCTACTGGGGCGCACAATGATTTGGCAAAGGCTACTGATATTGCAAGGAGCATGGTTAAAGAATACGGGATGAGTGAGAAGGTGGGACAGGTTTATTTTGATAGAAAGAGAAGTACACCTTACGCTGGTATGGGTTTGGAGGGCAACTCAGAGTATAGTGAGGCTACAGCGGAATTGATTGATGCTGAGGTTAGAGAGATATTGCAGGTGCAATATGAAAAGTCCCTTACCATTTTAAAAGAAAAGAGAAAAGTCCTTGATAAGGGTGCTACGTTACTTCTTGAAAGAGAGAAAATAGACGGGAAGGAATTAAAAGCACTTATGGCTCAGACAATGAAGGTTACCTAACGCGGTAGATATATAAAATCTAAATAATCTGTGCAAGGCAAGAAGTAAGCTAAAATATGTAGTATAATCAACAAATTAGTTGCTACTGCAAAAAGGAACATAAAGAAAAATGGGAAAACAGGGGAAGGAAGCAAAAATGAAACCAGGCTTTACAGTTTCCCAATAGGTTCAGTAGTCTCAGGTGCAGCCCGGAGGTGTGCGGAGATACGGTGCTCGATCCTGTGGAACACCCAGATAACGCCGTAGACGAGCACGAGGTAGATGGCGGCCGCTGTGAGGAACAGCTCATAGAAGGCAAATGTGCGTGCAGCAAGGACCCGAGCTACTCCTGTGATGTCCATAAGTGTTATAATAGAAACGAGGGAGGACGCCTGGAGCAAAAATACAACCTCATTTGTGTATGCCGGCCAGGCTAGCCGAAATGCCTTGGGCAGGATAATCCTTCGGTAAAGAAGCGCTCCGGACATCCCGCATGCACGAGCTGCCTCGATTTCACCCCAAGGCACACCCTGAATTGCCCCACGAAAAATTTCGGCTGTGTAGGCAGCTGTGTTTAGGGTAAGAGACATGATTGCGCAGAAGTAAGCTTCGCGAAAAAAGGGCCAAAGGCCCATTTGGCTTAAACCATTCTGGAATTGCCCGCTTCCATAGTAGATAAGAAAGATTTGTACCAGTAAGGGTGTTCCTCTAAAGTAAAAAATGAAGGCATAGACTGGTCCGCGAACAAAGGGATTTTTGGCTACGCGCATTAAGGCCAAGGGGACAGCAAGGCATAGGCCTATAATTACACTCAATGCGGTTATTTGAATGGTGATCAACGTGCCATCCAGAAAACGAGGCATGCTTTCCCAAATGATGTTTAAGCCCATACCCTAAGATCTCCTTACACCACGGTTTGCCCAGGATTCGGCCTTTTGCTGAAAAAGCATTGATGCGACCGTGATTAACAGATAAAGGATCGATGCAGCAAAATAAAATGTGAATGGCATGCGGGTGGCGCGAGATGCGATGTCAGCGTTTCTCATAAGCTCGGGGAGCTGAATGACAGAGATCAGGGCTGTGGCCTTGATCAAAACCATCCAAACGTTGCCTAACCCAGGAAGTGCAAATCGCCACATCTGGGGAAGCGTAACACGTCGAAAGGTGAGGGCTGTACTCATGCCCATGGCACGAGCGGCTTCTATTTGGCCCCTCGGTACAGCGAGATAGGCCCCTCGAAATACCTCAGTGGCGAAGGCACCATAGATAAACCCTATGGTGCCTACACCAGCCGTAAATGGGTTGAGATCGATGATAATGTCAGCGCCTGCAGCTGAAGCAATGTCCTGTATGAGGGTGGGAACGCCGTAGTAGACGAGCAGAATTAATACAAGCTCAGGGATGCCTCGAACAACGGTTGTATATGTGCTTGCAATTGCTCGTGCAAATCTAGCAGAGGTCAGTTTCCCCCAGGATGCAATCAAGCCTAAAAAGATAGCTATGGTCATCGAACTGAGGCCGACTAATACGGTGAGTTTAGCTCCATCTAGAAGAAGCCATCCATAACCCTGCAAGCCCATTAGCTTCGGCCCCCAGGTTTATACATAAAATGGCAATAGGTATCCTGCAATTTCCACCACTCATTCCCATCTGGTTGTATTGAGAAGAATAGGCAGCAGATATTGCTGCGATTCCCCGCAATAGATAACCTATGAGAAGAAAATATAGTATTCAATTTAGATAAGGCGACTACACAAATTGGGATAAGCCTTTTAATCAAATTTGACCTTGAATAATGCACAATCGAGCTGTTTAGTCCCCGTAAACATCAAAATCGAAGTACTTAGCATTTATCTTTTGGTATATTCCTTTTTCGCGGATGCTCTGGATTGCCTTGTTAAACATTTTTCGAAGGGCGTTGTCACCTTTTCGAAGCGCGATACCAATTCCTTCACCAAACCATTCTTTGTCCGTGAATCCTGGACCAACAAATTCGTAGCCTGTACCTGCGTCAGTCTCAAGGAAGCCCCCCAACAAGACAGTAGCATCGGCTATAACAAGGTCCACACGGCCGGAGACCAGATCCATGTTGGCTTCATCCTGTGTCGCATACGATTTGATATCTACTGCTTCGCCAAAATTATCCCGCAAGAAATTTTCATGAATGGTGGCACGCTGGACGCCTACGGTTTTACCTTTCAATCCCTCCTTGGAGATCTCAATATCACCACCCTTTTTGGCAACGAAACGGGCAGGGGTTAGGTAATATTTTTCAGTGAAATCTACCTTTTGCTTACGCTCTTCAGTGATAGACATGGAGGCAATGATGACGTCGTATTTCTTTGCCAAAAGACCAGGGATGATCCCGTCCCAGTCCTGGACAACAAACTCATACGTTACTCCCATCTCTTCGCATAAGGCCTTTGCAATGTCTATGTCAAATCCCTGTAAGTTACCATCTTTGTCCACATAATTAAAAGGGGGATACGCTCCTTCTGTCCCAATTCGGA
>CAYMVB010000184.1:0-1612 GCA_964393665.1 uncultured Desulfobacteraceae bacterium
CTGCAAAACCGCTCAGTAATATCGCTAAAAAAACAATGTCATAGGCGCACGTGTTATAGGTCTATAAATAAGCATCAAGGCTCAATACTCAAGTACTAAACCCACCCCAACTTCCTTGATATTAGAAACCTTTGATAGCTCAATTTTCGATTGAAGATCTGTGCAATGACATGCATGAACTGATTCAGGGTGAAGAGATTTAAAATACTGTGAAGTTCCCTCCATCTGCTCTTTAGAAGGATTCAGCAAATGAAACCCCCCTATGACGTCAATAACTCTTTTGTCTCCACATATCTTTTTTGCGTACTCTACAATATTGCAGATTCCGGCATGAGAGCACCCTGTTATTATGATTAATCCATCAGGCGATTTATAGGCTAAAGCGGAGTCATCATAGAGAAAATCATCCTTTTCAAAACCGTTTTCAAGGACTTTCCCTATTGTGTTCTTAGTCTCAAAATCATAAATTCTATCAACTTCGCCTAAAAAAATCAAACGTTCTGTCAAATCAATAGGCTCTCTACTTAATTTAAGGTTAAAATACCCGGAAAGCTTATCTTCTGTCAGCAGGGATCCTATCTCAGGCAAATTATCAATTTTTTTTGTTGAAAATGTCAATGGATGAGCCACAAGGGTGGGCTTACTTACCTTTAGCCCTTCTATCATACCTTCGGTGTAAAGCCTCAAAAGCGGCATAAGTCCCCAGGTATGATCCAAATGGCCATGAGACAGAACCAAGAAGTCCACATCGAGCAAATCAACGGCAAGTTTTTCTGCATTCATTATAAATGCGCCTGAATAGCCCACATCAAATAAAATCTTCTTTCCTTCTTCCTCAATGAGATAGGAGACCCCCGGCTCACCAATAAAATACCTGTCAATAAGCGTATTATTGTCAACGAGAACTGTTAATTTCATCTTCATTTTCCTCCTGCATAAAACAATAGCGACAAATAAAGAACAAAAACCCGCAAACAGAAAAATATCTGCCTCTTTGTTCTCTTCCTAAACTATTTCATATAATCTCCAGACTTCCCTGCCTTTATATACTTCATCGAAATGACTTCAAAGGGCAACGTAAAAAAACATTTTTAACCTTTATTTGCATAGCTATGTACTTATTTATTACCTGGTACAAAAAATAATTAATGAAACATCCGCAAATTGTTAGACATAATGACTCGCCTGTACTATTCTAATGGCTATGTTAAAATAAAAACTCCTATATGAATAGATAAAATAACAATAGAAATACTTTGTCTTATAACAAATTAATTGGTAGTGTTACACGAATAGAAAATTAAGAATCAATAAAAAAACCTTGTTACTACACTTTCCCGAACTCGTTATAAAAAAACTCACCACAGAAAAACATCTGGTGTTTGCAACTAGCAAAGCTGAGCACTATGAGCAATCAAACAATATCATTTTTAAAGATTGAACATGACTATTCATTAAGGTTTTTGCTGCACAATATATTCGCACAAATTTTAGAAGGAGAAAATAGATGAGGGTGATTGATCTACGCAGTGATACTGTTACATTGCCAACCCCGGAAATGAGAGAAGCAATTTATCATGCCGAGTTAGGTGATGATGTGTATGGTGAAGAC
>CAYMVB010000185.1:0-4665 GCA_964393665.1 uncultured Desulfobacteraceae bacterium
TCAGCACTATAGTCAATACCTGTTACAGCCGAAAGGAGGTTTGCATAATCATCAGCGCCTAATGCAAATGAGGTAAACAGGCAAATCCCCTCTGAGTCAATTACTGCCGTTAAATCCTGGAAGGTCTTTACCCACTGAGCTTTGCCCTCTGTTACAAAGGGGTCAATCTTTTCGGGCGAGCCAAGAATTTCAGGCGAGATAAGATAACCTCGCACATGGCACCCACCCCTGTTAGAGGTTGCATATTCCAGGGCGTGTCCCTGGGCTCCTCTTGGGTCATAAGCAGGAAGATCCTGCTTCTTTACGCTCATTGAAAGTTCAGGGTGTCCGTGCGCTTTTGCAAACTCATAAGAGCCTTCAGCAAGTTTATCTCCGAGACCCTTCCTTAAGGCAATTGCCTCGACATAATGCAGAAGTGCATCTGTATTGCCGAATTTCAATTCAGGGGCGCCTTCCAACTCCTCTTTCTTAACATATCCCTTTTCGTACAATTCCATCGCTGACGCAATAGTTGCTCCCGTTGAAATGGTATCAAGTCCCATTTTATTGCACATATAGTTTGCCTTAGTCACTGCAACAAGGTCATCAATACCGCAGTCTGCACTGAATGCCCAGCTTGTTTCATATTCCGGGCCTTCTCCTTCCTCACCGTCTGGAAGTTTTGTCAATCTTCCACAGGCGATTGGGCAGCCGTAGCATCCCTTGTTCTTCACCAGGTATGTATCCGCAAGTTTTTCCCCTGAAACCATATCGACACTCTCGAATACGCCCGTTTGAAAATTTCTTGTTGGATACAGGCCATTTTGGTTGATAATGTTATTTAGAACCATTGTCCCATAGGTCGGCAAACCCTGAGAGGTAACAGGATTGGCTTTGACTTTATCCATGGCAACTTTCAAAAATTCCTTATATTTGCCTTCGTTTGCAATTGGCACTTTCTTGCGGCCTCTGACTGCTATTGCCTTTAGGTTCTTTGACCCCATAACCGCACCAACGCCTGTTCTCCCGGCAGCCCGCGTCTTTTCATTGATAATACAGGAAAATTTTACGAGGTTTTCACCAGCCGGCCCGATGCAGGAAACCTTAATCTGCTTGTCTCCGCCAAGATCCTTTATAATGGTATCGGTTGTCTCAGAGGTATCTTTTCCAGCAAGATGCGTCGCATCTTTCAGTTCTACCTTGTCTTCGCTGACCCAGAGGTAAACTGGCTTTTCAGCCTTACCCTCCACGATAATCATATCGTAACCTGCCTTCTTTAATTCCGGCCCCCAGAACCCGCCGGAATTAGAACCTGCAATCGTGTTGTTTAACGGGCTTTTTGTTACAACATTATATCTCGACGCCGCCGGCGAAGAAGTAAGGGTTAAAGGTCCCGTCGCAAAGATTATTTTGTTTTCCGGACCAAGGGGATCTATTTTTGCATCAACCTCATCAGAAAAAATTTTCACCGCATAACCTCGTGCACCGATAAAATCCTTTGCAATTTGCTCGTTTAGCGGCTCTGTACCGATCTTTCCCGTAGAAAGATTTACCCTGAGAATCTTTCCCATGTAACCACCTAACATTTCTATCACCTCCTTGAAAGTTTATCCGTTACCAGCATAAACTCCTTTGCAAACGGCAGGCCTATCAGTTGCCCGATAGACCCTATCGCCTGCACTTCCCCAAGGGATAGATACAGGTCGGAGTTATCTTTAAAAACTCTAAAACCATCCTGAATAAAAGTCAAATCAAAAAGGCATATATTTTTAAATATTTTTGCGGGCGCGACAGCCTGTACTGCGTCATAGGGTCTGACATCTTCTATACAACCTAGACAGACCATGGCCCGGCATTTCCCCTGGCGGGCTTTACCATGAGCACCCCTGATGGGGAGTGTGTGGTCATACTGGATAATCAAAAATGGGCCCTTACCATGACCATGGTGACCATGGAGGTAGCCTTCACCTATAATGAGAATGGCTCCTTCAACCAAGAACTCAAAAAAACGGCGATCTCATATACAGCGGCAGTATCATCTCCACCGGGGGAGGGAGCACCAATGAATCAGTGCCTTCCCATGCTGATAATTATTATTATTCGGTCTGCGCCGGTACTATAAATAAACAGCCCTTGAAACATGGGAGACAAAACGGAAATTAGCGTATAGAAGCATTCGATAATTAGGTTGATACAAAAACCTTATCAGGCCTGAGGTGCCTCTGAAATCATATGCACGGTCTGTTGTGGAAATGGTATCTCGATATTGTTTTCATCAAAGGCTTCCTTGATCTTTCGCGTGAGATCAAATTTTACCCCCCAGTAGTCTTCTTTTTTTACCCACGGACGGAGCACAAAATTCACACTCGAATCGGCCAACTCTGAAACCGCTATCTGACAGGCTGGGTCTGAAAGAATCCTGGAATCCTTGCTAACGAGATCCATCATAATATCATAGGCCTTCTGCATGTCGGAGCTGTAGCCTATGCCAATTACAAAATCTACTCTTCTTGTGTCATAGGCTGACACATTCTTTATCACATCCCCAAAGAGCTTGCTGTTTGGAACCATCACCTTGATATTATCCGGTGTAGCAAGTTCCGTGATGAATAACTGGATATTCTTTACCGTCCCGGCCTCGCCCGCACCCATAATGAAATCACCCACTCTAAAGGGGCGGAGTACCAGGATCAAAACACCTGCAGCAAAATTAGCCAAAGACCCTTGCAGCGCAAAACCAATAGCAAGACCCGCTGCGCCAATGATCGCTACAAAGGATGCCGTTTGAATGCCGAATTTTGCCAGAGTAGCAAGCACGGCAAAAAGGAGAATTACAACATAGGTTAAACTACCTACAAACGAAATGATTGATGGCTCTGTGTTTGTTTTCTCCAGTAACCTCTTGACAATTCTTCGCCCAATGCCTGCACCGATGCGGCCAAGGACAAGAATGATAATCGCCCCAATAATCTTAATGCCGTAAGTGGTTATAAAGACAAGCAGTTGATCACCAACACTTGACATAACAATACCCTCCTTTCTCTTTAATTTAAATTGTCTTTAATGTCCCTGTCCAGGTAGAAAAAGCTGGGAAATCCAGCCCCCTCTCCTCTTTTGTATAAAAAACCGTATAGGTAAGATTTTTCCAGCCTACAAAACCGAATCTTTCCCTGCACTTGTAGTATCTTGTACGCCAGGTCCCCGTATTCAGGTATATTTGCTCTTTTAGGCCTGCTGGTGTGTTAATAACCCTTATTGGAACCTGGGCGGGTTCATGTGTGTGCCCAAACACTACATATCTGATGCGGCTGTCTAAATGGGAATACTCTGTCGTAGCGCCCTCCAGGAGATCATCCCTGGAAAACCAGTCCTTTACCCTTTCTATATAAGGCATCAATCTTTCAGATGAAAACACCTTAAACTTTTCAAGCAGATACAAAACTGACTGAATTTCATCTGCCGTATCCATAAAATCAATCCATTTGTCATGATGCTCATACCATTTCTTTACATACTTCAGTGCATTGAACCCCCTAATAACCGTATCCACTGAATCCTCAATGGCCTCTTTTATGGAAATATTTTCCCGTATCTGGTAAAGAAGCCATTCCAGTGTAGCGGAAAAAGGTCGCACATTTTCAATCTCCTGGAAATTCCGCCTTAATGCAGCCTGCTGAACTTTTGGCAGCTTCTTGACAGCCGGCTGCCGCATAATTTCCCAGGGCAACCGTGCCACTAACTCAGTAGTAATAGGGTCGCCAATGGGCATCCTCATGTAGTCTTCATAACGGTAAGAGGTAGCCCCTTCAAAGTTGAATGTATCATATTCATGCCCATGGCGGGCAAAGACACCATAATCCGTGTCCTCAAAATAATTCTCAAAGGGCTTTCCGCTGGATTTAATCCCCAGATTCTTGCACACCTTTTTTCTTAAGCTTGGGTATTTGTTGCACAAGCGGTCATGATTGCCGGGAATATATACCCGCTCAGGTTCAACATGAAACCCGAACCTTTTTTTAAGGCTGCCTCCAAGCAGTTCAAATGTAGCCTTATTGGCATGAAGAATCTTGTCAAATATGCTATTTGCGTGCTCTCTTATCTTTGTTTCCCTCGTTCCCCACGGCCTTTCATTTTCGGGGACTGGTTCGAACCAAGCTTCTGTTCGCAATAAATCAAAAATATCACCCAGGAAAACAATCTTGATCTCTTTTACCTCTCTATTCTTCCTTAAAAGCCTTTCAACGTTGCCCTTAAGGCCCTCAAAGAAGATAGTAAATGCATCGGCAGGAACATTGTGTTCACCGGCCGTACCGTCAACAAAATGAAGATCACTAATAATCACAAGCATTTTTCATCCCTTTTCAGCGCCTTTGCCATCAATACCGCTCCCTCAACCGAGGACGAAACGGGCACCCTGTTCAGTTCGAATCCTTCGATCAACATCCCATATTTATCTTCGTTGGGAATATAGGCAATCACTGGTTTGTCTTCAGTTTTGCATATGTAGCTGATCCTCGCGCCCAGCTCCGCACTTATGCCGGGTGAGTAGGGCAATACAAGAATAAGAAGACAATCCACCTCATCAGACCTTACGAGGACATTGGCCGCGGCAAGAAAATCATCATCAATCGCACTGCCTGTAAGATCTATAGGATTTTCAAGGGATGCTATGGATTGAATGCTTAA